>NZ_BMJQ01000003.1:300000-518501 GCF_014643535.1 Aliidongia dinghuensis
GGTCTTGAACGCCGGGCGCGGGTCGCGGCCGGGCTTCTCGAGCTCGGCCAGGATGTCGGTCACGGTCGGCAGGCCGAAGTGATCGTCGATGAAATCCTCGGCTTTGAGGCCGCGCAGCACCGGCGCGTTGCCGATGAGGCTCTTGATGTCGGTCTTGGCGGATCCCAGGATCCGGCGCACGACCGGATAGGCCTCGGGATGCACGCCCGACGCGTCGAGCGGGTCGGCGCCGCCCTGGATGCGCAGGAAGCCCGCGGACTGCTCGAACGCCTTGGGCCCGAGCCGCGGCACGGCCTTCAGGTCGGCACGGCTCTCAAACCGGCCGTTCGCCTCACGATGGGCCACGATGTTCTGCGCCAGCCCCTCGCCGATGCCGGAGACGCGCGCGAGCAGCGGCGCGGACGCGGTGTTGACGTCGACGCCGACCGCGTTCACGCAGTCCTCGACCACGGCATCGAGCGACTTCGACAGCTTGAATTCGCTCAAGTCGTGCTGGTACTGGCCGACGCCGATCGACTTCGGATCGATCTTGACCAGCTCGGCCAGCGGGTCCTGCAGGCGCCGGGCGATCGAGACGGCGCCGCGCAGGGTCACGTCGAGCTCCGGCAGCTCGGCCGATGCGTAGGCCGAGGCCGAATAGACCGAGGCGCCGGCCTCGGACACGACGATCTTGGTGAGTTTCAGGTCCGGATGGCGCTCCATGAGCTCGGCCGCCAGCCGGTCGGTCTCCCGGGACGCCGTGCCGTTGCCGATGGCGACGAGTTCGACCTTGTGCTCGCGGGCGAGCTTCGCCAGCTGAGCGATCGCCTCGTCCCAGCGCCGCTGCGGCTCGTGCGGAAAGATCGCGCTGGTGGCCACAACCTTGCCGGTCGCATCCACGACCGCGACCTTGACGCCGGTGCGGAAGCCGGGATCGAGGCCGAGCGTCGGCCGCGTGCCGGCGGGGGCCGCCAGCAGCAGGTCGCGCAGGTTATGGGCGAAGACCCGGACCGCCTCCTCCTCCGCCGCCTGGAACAGGCGCGTGCGCAGGTCGATCTGCAGATGGATCAGGATCTTGGTGCGCCAGGCCCAGCGCGCCGTGTCGAGCAGCCAGCGGTCGCCCGGCCGGCCCTTGTCGGCAATGCCGAACTGATGCGCGATGCGCCGCTCGTAGAAACCGGGCTCGGTGGTTTTGACAGGCGCCTCTGCCGCGGGCTCGGGCAGGAATGCCAAGTCCAGCACCTCCTCCTTCTCGCCGCGGAACAGCGCCAGGATACGGTGCGACGGCAGCTTGCCGTAGCGCTCGGCATAGTCGAAGTAATCCTGGAACTTGGCGCCGGCCGCCTCCTTGCCCTCGCGCACCTTGGCCGCGAGCAGGCCGCGCGCCCAGACCTCCTCGCGCAAGCTGCCGATCAGCTCGGCATGCTCGGCGAAGCGCTCGACCAGGATCGCCTTGGCACCCTCGAGGGCGGCGTCGACGTCCGCCACCTCCTTCGAAGGATCGACGAAGGGCTCGGCCGCCGAGCGCGGCTCCTGCTCCGGCCGGGCGAGCAGCGCCTCGGCCAAGGGTTCGAGGCCCGCTTCGCGCGCGATCTGCGCCTTGGTCCGGCGCTTGGGCTTGTAGGGCAGATAGATGTCCTCGAGCCGAGCCTTGCTGTCGGCCGCCAGGATCTGGGCATGGAGCGCGTCGTCGAGCTTGCCCTGCTCGCGGATGCTGGCGACGATCGCCTCCCGCCGCTCCTCGAGCTCGCGCAGATAGGCCAGCCGCTCCTCGAGCGTGCGCAGCTGCGCGTCGTCGAGCGCACCCGTCGCCTCCTTGCGGTAGCGCGCGACGAACGGCACCGTGGCGCCGCCGTCGAGCAGCTCGACCGCCGCGGTCACTTGCCGTTCCTGGACGCCGAGTTCCTCGGCAATGCGGAGAGAGATGGGCTTCATGACGTCTTTCTGCCGAACGCGAACTTGGGCCCGCCGGCACACCAGGCCGAAGGCGAGCATTGAGGGCGGGCTTTGTAGCGGCCGGGCGGGGCCGCGGTCAAAGGGACGTTTTGCGGCGCGGGCGCCTGCGGTTCCCGGTATAGTGCCGCCGACATCGCTCGTCGAGGATACGCATTGGGGGGTGCGCGTCATGAAAGCCTCGATCCTGCTGCCCGCCTTGGCTCTTGTCGCCGGCCCGGCGCGGGCGGAACTCATCTCCTGCCCGGACCAGCTCGCGGTCGAGGAGCGGGTAGTGCAAATGCCCGACGGTTGGCAGAGCTTCCAGAATCAGGCCGAGCATCCGCTCGCGGGTGTCAGCCTTTTCGAGGGCCTGCCGTCGGAACAGGCGACGCTGGTCCCCGACTCGAGCCGCAAGCAGGGCAAGCGCATTATCACCAGCCGGATCACCAGCTGGAACCTGCCCACGTCCCGGGAGGGCTATTGGCTCGCCTGCCTCTACGGCGGCACCGGCATGGTCGTCGCGCGGAAGCTGCCGGATGGCGTCAAATCCTGCCGGGTCGAGAGCGACGCCACGACCGATCCGCCCTCGCCCGTCCGGATCGAGTGCCGCTGATGAAACCGGCGCTATCGACAGGCCGCGCGACTTCGGGGCTTACTTTGCCGCTGCGGCTCGATTGCGTTGGGGCCAAGCAGCGTCAGGGCCAAGCAGCACTAGGGAATGCCGATGATCCTGGTATTCGGTTCGGTCAACATTGATCTCGTCGCCCGCGTGGCGGCGATTCCGCGGCCGGGTGAGACTGTGCTCGCCGGCGGGTACGAGACGCTCCACGGCGGCAAGGGCGCCAACCAGGCGGTCGCGGCCGCACGCGCCTCCCTGCCCGGCCGGGTAACCCTTGCAGCCCGCGTCGGCACGGATGGATTCGGCGCAGCAGCGCTCAAGAACCTCAAGGCGAACGGCGTCGACGTGGCACAGGTCGCGACCGGCCCGGAGCCGACCGGCTGCGCCTTCATCACCGTCGACGAGCGGGCCGAGAACGCGATTACGGTCGCGAGCGGCGCCAATGGCGCGCTCGACCGCTCCGCGGTGGCACCGGGCGCGCTCGATGCGCACACCACCGCCGTCTTGCAGATGGAGGTGCCGTTCGGCGAAAGCCTGGCCGTGGCGCGGCTGGTACGTGCCGCGGGCGGGCGCGTCATCTGGAATTTCGCGCCCGTGCCGGCGGGCTTCACGGCCGCCGCGCAAAACGACCTGTTGGCGGCGACCGACATCCTGGTCGTCAACGAGCACGAGGCGACGGCCGCAGCCGCCCTTCTGGGAGACGACGGCCTCGATTTCCGGGCGGCGGGCGAGCGGCTCGCCCGCGCCGGCGATCTCACCTGCATCGTCACGGCCGGCGCCGAGGGCGCCTTCGTCTTCCATGCTGACGGGCGGCGCGAGACGGCGGCGGCACCGCCGATCCGGCCCGTCGACACGACCGGTGCCGGCGACACGTTCGTCGGCATCCTGGCCAGCGGCCTCGACGAGGGACTGCCGCTCAGGGTGGCGCTGACGCGGGCCTGCCGCGGCGCCTCGCTCGCCTGCCTCGCCGCCGGCGCCCAGCCGGGCATGCCGACCCGCGCGGTGCTCGACGAATAGATCCCCGCCGTAGCGGACGTCAGCGCGGGTCCTCGTCCAGCTCGGGATAGTGGCGGAAGACGCAGGTCTCGTTGAACGGCATCCGCCGCTCGGACGCGAGGTAGCGGGCAATGTTCGGCCGTTCGCGCACCGTCTGGCACAAGGCCCGGAGCGCCGGGTAGCGCTCGGCAAACGGCGCCATTGCGCGAGGGAAGGCGTAGTGCAGCCCCTCGATCAGCTGGAACAGCGAGAGATCGAGGGTCGTGATCCGGTCGCCGACGATCTGCCCCGCGCCATGAGGATTGCGCTTCAGGACGCGCTCGAAATAACCCAGGAACTTCGGGATGCGGTTGCGGATGAAGGCGGAAGCCCTGACCTTGGCTGCCTCCTTCTGGTCCTCGTAATAGAGGTCGGTCGAGAGCGGGTGATGGGTGTCGTGCACCTCGGCCACCATGTCGGTGATGGTGAGCTGCAGCCCGTGGGCGACGAAGCGCTGGCCCTCGTCCGCCGGCGCCAGGCCGAGCTTCGGCCCCAGATAGAGCAGGATATTGGCGACATGCGGGATGATCAGGTCGCCGTCCTTGAGGAACGGCGGCGCGAAGGGCGGCTGCAACTCGGTCCGGCTGCCCATGAGCGCCATCATCGCCGGCATGCCGCCCGCCTCGCGCGCCATGTCGATATAGGCCGCCCCGGCGTCTTCCAGCGCCAGCCGGACGAATTCGCCGCGGCCCGGCAGGCCGTCCCAGTAATAAAGCTCGTAGGGCATCAGGCAGCTCCTCGCTTGATCCGTCGGTCGACGGGTCTGCGTCAGCGACCGGTATAGGCCGGCCGGCGCCGCTCCCGCCATGCAGCGATACCCTCGCCCAGGTCATGGCTCGGCACCAGACGGGCGAATTGCTCGCTCTCGACGGCCAACGCCTCGCCGATGCTGAGGTTCAAGCCGCGCGTCACCGCGGCCAAGACGCCGGCGACGGCGAGCGGCGAATGCTGCAGGATGCGGCGCGCCAGATCGCGCGCGGCCGGCAGGACGTCATCGGGCGCCACGACCGCGTTGACGAGCCCCAGCTCCAGCGCCCGGGATGCCGGAAACGGCTCGCCGGTCAACAGCAGCTCGAGCGCGCGCTTGCGGCCGGCGAGCCGCGGCAGGCGCTGCGTCCCGCCGAAGGTCGGCGGCATGCCGAGCTTGATTTCCGGCTTGGCGAACTGCGCCGCAGCACTGGCAATGGCGAGCGGTGCCGCTTCGGTGATCTCGCAGCCGCCGCCGAAAGCGAGGCCGTTGACGGCGACGATGATCGGCTTCGCGAACGCTTCGATCCGCGCCGTCATCGCCTGGCCGCGCCGGACGAAATCGCGCACGGCCCGCTCGGCACCCTGCCGGATGCTGTCCTGGAACTCCGGAATGTCGGCACCGGCCGAAAAGGCCCGCTCTCCGGCGCCGGTCAGGATGACGGCACCCACTTCTGCGTCGACCTCGATCGCGTCGAGCAGCGCCATCAGCCGGTCGATCAGCCCATAGCTTAGCGCGTTGAGCTTCTCCGGTCGATTGAGCGTCAGAACGGCGATGCGCTCGTCCACATCGATCAGCACGGTCTCCGGCATTTTTTGGGGCTCCTTCTCAAAGCTTTGAACAAGCCGCAGGCTAGGTGCTAGGATCGGCCGACCATACTCACTAGTGAGTATACATCGAGGCACCATGTCGACCGATGCGAAGCAGACCCGTCAGCGCCTGATCGATGCCGCCGCGGCCCTGTTCTATGACGAGGGCATCGGTGCGGTGAGCGTCGATGCGGTCGCAGCGCGCGCCGGGGTCACCAAGCGCACGCTCTATTATCATTTCAAGAGCAAGGACGAGCTGGCGGCCGCCTATCTCGACGCACGCGACCAGCCCAATCTGGCGGCATTCCAGCGCTGGTTCGCCGCGAGTGAGGGTGGGCTCGCGGCGAGGATCCAGGGCCTGTTTCGCGCCCTCGCCCGGGTGGCGCGCCGGCCCGGCTGGAAGGGCTGCGGCTTTCTGCGCACCTCGGTCGAACTCGTCAACCTGCCGGGTCATCCGGCGATGCGGATCGGCGCCGCGCATAAGAAGAAGGTCGAGGCCTGGCTCCGCGGCCTGTTCGAAGCGGAGGCGATCGCCGATGCCGCCGGCCTCGCGCGGCAGATCATCCTGCTCATCGACGGCGCCTTCGCCGTCGTGCTGCTGCATCGTGATCCGTCCTACATGGAGACGGCCGGCGACGCCGCAGCCGCCCTCGTCACGGCAGCACTGGCCCGGCGCGGCGCGGCCAGCGTCCAGATCTAGCAGCCCCGACCTAGTCGCGCCGGGCGCGCTCGCGGCGCAGGCAGCGGGCGAATTCCTGTGCCGCCGCCCCGGCGCCGTGCCGCGGCACATGGAGGTTGACGGCGAAGCTCGTCAAGGGCGGCAGGCCGCTGTCCGCGTCGAGGATCGCGAGATCGGCCGGCACGGTCGCGACGAGCCAGGCGGTGACGGCCAGGTCCGCCTCGACCGTCGCGCGCGTCGCCTCGATCGTGCCCTGCTCGAACACGGTGCGCCAGGCGAGGCCGTGATCGCGCAGGGTCTCGAGGATGACCGGGCGGAAGGCGCAGGTCTCGCTGATCATGGAGAGCGGCAACGGCCGTTTCAGATGCGCCGCACCGCCGCGCGCGCCGACCCAGACGAGGCGCTCGACCGCAAGGCACTCGCCATCCGTCGGGCCGACCGGCGCCTCGATCACGGCGAGATCGACCTCGCCAGCAGCGAGGAGCGTCGTCAGCTCCGGCGAGGACGCACAGACGAGCGAGATCTCGACCTGCGGACAGGCCTCGGCATAGGCCCGGAGCGCCGGCGCGATCCAGGCGCCCGCGAGGTCATAGGGCACGCCAAGCCGGAGCCGCCCGCGGATCGCGTCGCGGGTCATGTCGCCCCAGATCTCGTCATTGAGCACGATGAGGCGCTTCGCCTTGCCCAGGAGATGCTCGCCCGACGGCGTCAGGCGAAGGCCGCGCCGGTCGCGCTCGAACAGGCTGCAGCCGAACAGGTCCTCGAGCCGCTTGATCTGCTGGCTGACCGCGCCCTGGGTCAGGTTGAGCGCATTGGCGGCCGCCGTCATGCTGGCGTTGTCCGCCGCCGTGACGAAGGTGCGGACGAGTGCAGTATCGAGATTGCGGATCATTCAGGCATCATGATTGCTAATGCCAAACATGGCAAACATTGCATTTCATGATGCCGATCGCCCGCCTACGCTCCCTCGACTTTCAATGGAGGGAGGCATATGGCCGGCACGATCCTACCCCTGGCGCTCTTCGCCCTGGTCTCGACCATCACGCCGGGCGGCGCCACGACGCTCGCGACCGCGTCCGGCGCCCAGTTCGGCTTTCGCCGTTCGGTGCCGCTGATGGCGGGCATCGCGCTCGGCCTGGCCTCGCTCGCCGCCGCCGCGGCGGCCGGCCTCGCCGGCCTGCTGCTGGCCGCCCCCGCGCTCGAGCTCGCACTGAAGCTCGCCGGCACGCTCTACCTCTTGTGGCTCGCCAGGAAGATCGGCCGCAGCGGGCCGCCGGCAATGAAGACCGAGCTGGCGCGGCCGACCGGCTTCATCGCGGGCGCCTGCCTGCTCTGGCTCAATCCGAAAGGCTGGGCGATGACGCTCGGCGCCGCTGCGTCGTTCGCGGTGCTGGCCGCAAACCCGCCAGCGCTCGCCCTGCTGCTGGGGACGACCTTCGGGCTTGCCGCGGCCTTTTCGCTCACGCTCTGGTGCCTGGCCGGGCTCATGCTGGCCCGGCTGCTCAGGACCGAGCGGCAATGGCGCCGGCTCAACGGCGCACTGGGCCTGCTGCTCGCCGCCTCGATCGTGCCGATGTGGCTGCCGTGAGCGGCCTGCCCGAGACCGTCGACATCGAAGCCGCCTTCGCCCGGCTGCGGGATCACTGGTCGCCCAGGGTCGTGGTCCAGGTGAACGACCAGTATGTCAAGGTCGCGAAGCTGCTGGGCGAGCTCGTCTGGCACCGGCACACCGACGAGGACGAGCTGTTCTACGTCGTACGCGGGCAGCTCGTGATCGAATACGAGGCCGACCGATCGGTCACGCTCGGCCCGGGATCGATCCATGTCGTGCCGCGCGGCGTGCTGCACAATCCGGTCGCGCGCGAGGAATGCTGGATCGTGCTCGTCGAGCCGGCGACGACCCGGCACACCGGCGACGTCGAGACGCCGCGCACGAAGTCCATCGCCGACCAGTTGGCGTGACCGGAGCGAGCACCCTGCCCCGGTCACGCGCGACGGATCACATCGGCGGCACGACGCCGTTCACGCCGGCGAGCACGGCGTTGGCCGAGAGCGTGCCGTCGGCCGCCTTCGGGCCGAAGACGACGACATGGACGCCCGCTTTCAACAGGCCGCGGTCGCCAGGTGCCAGCGTCACGACCGGCACGTCGTCCGGCACGGTGACCTGTTTCTCACCGCCCTTGTAATCGACCGTAAGCGTGCGACCATGCGCGCTGTCGAGCTTGCCGACGGCGCCGTTCGTCATGGTGCTGGCGTTCGGCAGGTCCCAGGCATAGTGCCCGTCGCCGGTGCCGCGCATGCTCTCGGGGAACACGGTGACCTCGATCGCCTTCAGGCTGCCGTCCGGCTGCGGCGCCGCCGCCGTGCCGATGTAGCTGTTCGGCTGGATATCGGCGATCGCGCCATGCGAGACGGCGACAAAGTGCGTGTCGGGCGTAAGCGCGATCGTGACGGCCGCACCCGTGCGCGGCTTGACCGTGATGGCATTGTCGGTCACGGACTCGACCGTCGCCCGCGTGCGCACAGGCGTCGGCGCGGTTTCGGCCGAAGCGGCGCCGGCGAGGAACACGGCGCCGAGGGTAAGTGCGGTGAGGATCTGCTTGCGCATGCCCTGTGTCTTTCATCATTGAACCGGCCGACACAGCACACGGAGCGGCCCGCGCGCGCAAATCACGTTGCCGCGAGGGGTGGTGGATAAAAATCTGACGCTTGGTACCGGTACTCAAGGCCGACTCAAGATGCATTCTGGAAGGGCAGATTTCGTGCTGATGCCTGCGAAAGCTGCTGTTCGTGGCTCTTATGGCGGTTGTTCGGCGACATAGTCGTAGAAAAGCCAAGACATCGTTGTCGCATAACGACGAACAATCACCGTACGCTCGGTTCCCGAATGGAGGTTGACGAGCGGTAGGCGTGTATTGCACCAACAGCAGATAAGAGGCATCACATTACTCGTATCACCATAAGGAATGCGCGTGACTAAGCGAGCAACGAAGAATCCGAGTAAGGTATTCGCCAATGTTCTAAAGCAAGCTGAACAAAAGCTTTTGCTGGAAGCTGGGGCTGCCGAAAACTTCGACCATAGAGGTCTTAAAGGCGGCGAACGAACCGCTGCACTAGCCGAGTTTCTCGGGAAGCATCTCCCCGCAGTTTTTGGGGTCGGAGGCGGCGAAGCTATAGACTTTCGAGATAATCGGACCGGCGAACTGGATCTCTTCATTTACGATAAATCAACCGCAGCACCGATCCAATCTTCAACCGACAGCTCTCTTGTACCGGCAGAGGCTTTGTACGCTGTGATCGAGGTGAAGTCCGTCTTGAGCCAGGACGAAATGAATAAGTGCATGCTGGCCGGAAAGAGGGTTCGTGAGCTCCGCCCCTTCAAAGGGCATTTTATCGCGTCACCGGTGGATGGAAAGAGGCACGAGGAACATTATCGGTGCCCTTATTTCGTGTTCGCCTATACAAGCAACCTTAGTCGCGATGACTGGGCACAGAAGGAGTTTGATCGCACAAAATTGGCTGCAAATAGCGCTGAATGCAGCCTAGATATTGTAGATCGCGTATTCGTTCTTGATCGTGGAATATTGCGCCCACAGATTGGGGCAGCTTCAGTCTGGGAGAATTCGTCTGGGATCTTTCTAGACTTTTACATCCATCTCATTAACTTCCTCACGCGAGAGAGAGCGCGGCGGCCGACGATTGATTGGACGGCCTACACCGCGCGCGGCCGCTGGGTGAAATTGCGCTAAGGTCGCGAGATTGGGTGGTGCCGATTCGCGCCAATATTATTGGAGTGGATCGAAACGGATTGGACCATCGGCGTGGATGCGATTTGAAGCACGGAGCCTCAATGCCCGGCAACTTTCAGGCATCAGGTCAGGAAGGATAAGCGTCGTATACGGGTCGGAGGTTGCCATGCACCCCTGCTGACCGGAGAATGCCAATGTGTCACCAACAGACAGTCGCGGCGACTGTTGAAATCGAGTGGGCTCCAAGTATTCCGTTCGAGCACTTGGCCAATCAAGGCATCAGCCAAGCCGAGTACATGCCTAAACATCGGCACTCATGCCAAAACGGCTAGCGCCAGCAGCGAGCCGAGTGGTCCAGGCTGGAGGTCTATTGCCACTCAGATCTATAGTCGCGAGTCCGGGCAGAACGGTTTGTTCGTAGCGCACCCTCATCACAGTCGGTGGCCACAGCTATGCCTCCCAAAGATCTAATGACGCCCTTAACGAACAACGCGATCGATTTCCTCGCCTGGGCGATTGAAGATTTCAAGGTGCAGCCAAAGGCCTCAATAATCAACTTTTACACCGCTGTAGAGCTTTTCCTCAAAGCAAGGCTAATGCACGAGCATTGGTCGCTGGTAGTTGCTAAAGACCCTGACCGACAAAAATTCGAAGCCGGAGACTTTACGTCGGTATCGTTCGAAATGACTTGTGAGCGTTTGCAGAAAGTTGTGCAGAGTCCGGTACCTGACGAAGCTCGCAAGAACTTTGATACCGTGCGCAAGCACCGCAACAAAATGGTGCATTTCTTCCACGAAGCCGATTTTAGCTCAGGCCCAAAAATCGAGGCGGTCGCTCGGGAGCAACTTAGGGCCTGGCACGACCTTCAACAATTGCTGACGGTTCAATGGGCGAACGTCTTCCAGACTTACCGGCAGGATTTTAACGAAATCGAGCGGAAACTGAAAGGCCATCGAGAATACCTTCGAGCCAAATTTGATGGGCTTGCTCCAAGAATCGCTCACGAGAAAGCAAATAAAGCAGTCTTTCGGACGTGCGGTTCCTGTGGCTTCGACGCCGCCACCCAGATCGAGATTTTGGGCGCGCTTCTGGAGTCCGAGTGCTTGGTATGTGGCTATCACGACAAATGGCTCGATTTTACGTGTACGGATTGCGGAGAGGTCTCTCCGCTCCGAGATGGCGGCGAATTCCGATGCGAGCATTGTGGCTGCACTGCGGACGGAGAAATGATCGCAGATACTTTAAACGAATTTTCAGTAACTGTGGACAATTATTTAGAGTCAATAGTTCCGGCAAACTGCTCAAAATGCGACGGTTATCATACGGTGATAGAATTCAAGAGTCGCTATCTTTGCGTTTCCTGCTTATTTGTGTCGAACGAGCTAAGCTCGTGCGAATATTGTGGCGAGTCCAGCAATGGCAACATGGAAGATAGCTATCTGTCAGGCTGCAGCCTTTGCGAGGGCAGTGCGGGCGGACGTCGCGACAAGGATGACTAAGTCTCAGAAGACCGGGCCGATCGAACGTCCGGTTCGGAGTGGCAAAGGGTGACGATGGATAGACCGCGATGGCTCGGAACCGGCCCCGTGACACCGAGCACCAAGCGTCAGATTTTCCCGCTAGGATCCGCCGCCCGAAGCGGCACCCAGCGCCGGCCATTGCTCCAGCGCGGCGCGGCCTGCATCGGTGAGCGCATAGACCCCGCGCGCGACCCGGTCGAACCAGCCGTAGTAATTGCGCTGCAGAATCTGGGCGGCGTCGGGCACCTGCGGGCGCAAGTCCTTGGGCCGGGCGGGACCTTGGGCGAGCCCGGCGGCGCAGGCGAGCGCCTGCTGGCGATAGGCGGTCATGAGCGGCGCGCGGCGGGTCGAGCCGCCCGGGGCCGGATCGCCCGCGCGGCGGTGATGCTCGCGCACGAGGCGCGCCCGGCGCTTCTTGTCGGCGCGCGGCCGCCATTGGGTTGGCTCGACCAGCACGTCGACACTGGCCGTGGACGAGACCAGCAGTAGGCCGAAGCCCAGCAGGCGGCAGAGCTTCTTCACCCGCCGGTCGCCCTCGCGCCCGCGCCCCGACGGCGAGGCGCGGACGGCGAGCCAGACCTCGTCGCAGGCCGCGGCGCGATCGACGCCCTGCAGCACCAGTTCCAGCGTGAAGGCGCGCTTCAGCTCGGTCACGACGACGAGCGGCGGCTCGCCCGCCTTGAGCGCCACGATATCGCAGCCGCCGATCTCGCCTTTGACCTCGAAGCCCTGGGCCTCGAGGAAGCGCTTGATCGGCGGATAGAGCGCCGTTTCCGCCTCGGACACTGGCGCTACCAGGAACTTTCCGTGAGGAAGTTCTGGGCGAGGAACTGATAGAGCCGGCGGATCGCCGCCTCGGTGGCGCTCGAGATGTCCGGCACCAGCCCCTCCCACGCGACCAGGATCTCGTCCCATTTCATCAATTGCAGATGCGCCGTGTCGCGCTGCTCGCGGACATAGGCCAGATACTGGTCGACGTTCGCCAGGATGGCCAGGATCTCGCCGGTATTGGCATCGGCCTCGGCGAAGAACTTGTTGAACCGGTTGATCGGCTTCTGCAGCAGGTTGTTGACCCGGATCAGCTCCTCGTCGACCGTGCGGTCGCGGCGATAGACCCGGCGGAGCGTCGCCACCTTGTCCATGAGCCGGGCAACGGCGCCGGCGCGCTCGCGCAGCGCCACCAGATAGGCCAGGTCGCGCGCGAACCGGTCAAGCCGCGCGTCGAGCTCGCGCCCCTGGTCGGGGCCGAGGCCGAGCCGGGCCAGGATGGAGCCGAGCCCGCTCTGGATGCGCGTCTGAACGCCGGGATCGTCGACCATCTGCAGGATCTCGATCGGGTCGGCCAGCACCCGCTCCTGCCCGCCCAGGAAGCCGTAGAGCTGCAGGGTCAAGCGGCCGCGCGCGGTTTCCCGATGCTCGTCCGACACGGACCAGGAGGCGGTGCCGTCCAGGATCTCGCGCGGGATCGAGTCGCCGGGCCGGATTACCTTCACGAACTTGAGGCCGGAGACGACCAACTCCAGCAGCGCCCCGTCCGGCGTGCCGGCGAGCTCGAACTCCTTGATGAAGGCGGTGAGCGGTACCTGGGCGTCGAGCTCGCCGAGCTTGAGCGCGAGGCACGGCTGCCCGTCGCTGCCCAGCAGGAACCGGGCATCGGGCGCCCGGAAGGCCTGGTGGGCGAATTCGAACAAGGTGCTGGGACCGGGGAGGACACTCACGCGCGCGCTCGATCTTTCAAGCCGGGCGCGACCGGCGCGCCCCACGCCGCGCATCCTGGATCAAGCCGCGGGCCCGGTCCACTCGCGAATGGGTCGCATTCAACCTTCTGCCGTCCCGCGCGCGCTCGACCGCAGGATATGCTCGCGCATCCGCCGCTCCGCGAGCTCCGGGTCGCGCGCGGCGAGCGCTTCAAGGATCGCCGCATGCTCCGCCAGCCCCTGCGCCGCCTCGCCCGCCGCCTTCAGCACACGGCGGCGGTTGAGCTCGTCATAGACCTTGAGCGTCTCCAGGAGCTGGCGCAGATAGGCATTGTCGGCGATCCGGTCGATCAAGGCGTGGAACTGGGCGTTGCTCGCCACGACCGCCTCGTGGTCGGCCGCCTCCGTCGCCAGCCGCATGGTCGCGAGGTGCGCCTCGAGCATCGCGACTTCCGCGTCGGTGATCTTCATCGCCGCGAGCCGCACGACGACGCTTTCGAGCGCCGCACGGATGAGCGCCATCTCCGACGATTTCTCCGGCGAATAGCTGACGAAGGTGCCGCGCCGGGGGGCCGTCACGATCAGGCCCTCGTGCTCGAGCCGCTTCAGCGCCTCCTTGATCGGCGTCGTGCTGATGGCGAGTTCCTCGGCCAGCTGCCGCTCGCGCAGGCGCCGGCCCGGCGCGAAGACGCCCGTGAGGATCGCGGCCCGGATCCGGGCATAGGCATGATCGGCCAGGCTCAGCTGCTGCTCAGCCCGAATCGGCTCAAGGCCGCCCGATGTCTCCTCCGTCATTGCACCTGGCATTCCATCCGTCACCACAGCACGATCACTACCATAGGTGCACCCTCCGTTTCTGTGATACATCAGATATCAGGCGAAGGAAGCTCGCCGCAAGAACCGCAGAACCACCAGGGGGGATCAGCACATGAAGCATCGTTTCAGGTCCGGCATTCTCGCCGCCGCATTGGGATTGGGCCTGCTGGCGGGCCAGGCCGGCGCCGCCACCATGGTCTATGTCTCGAATGCGGACAGCAAAGACATCTATGTCCTGACGCTCGACAACCGGAGCGGCGCGGTCAAGCTGGTCGAGAAGGTGCCGGTCACCGGCACGGTGATGCCGCTCGCGATCAGCCCGAACCACCGCTACCTCTACGCGTCGCTGCGCTCGGAGCCGTTCTCGGTCTCGAGCTTCGCGATCGACCAGGCGACGGGCCGGCTCGGCCTGCTGTCGACCGTGCCGCTGCCCGACAACATGGCCTATCTCTCGACCGACAAGACCGGCCGTCTCCTGTTCGGCGCGTCCTATACGGGCGACAAGATCTCGGTCAACCCGATCGGGCCGCAGGGCTTCGTCCAGCCGCAGCCGATCGATGTCATCCCGACCCGCAAGAACGCCCATTCGATCGTGACCGACCCGTCGAACCACTATGTCTTCGCCTCCAACCTCGGCGGCGACATCATCCTGCAGTACAAGCTCGACCCGGTCTCAGGCCACCTGACGGCGAACGGGACGCCATTCGTCGAGACCAAGCAAGGCGCGGGCCCGCGCCACATCCTGTTCCATCCGAACGGCCGCCTCGTCTATGCGACGAACGAGCTCGACGGCACGGTCAACACCTACAAGTTCGATCCGGCCGCGGGCACGCTCACGCTCATCGCCTCGACCTCGGCCATGCCGGACGGCTTCACCGGCGGCAAGCCGTGGACCTCCGACCTGCACATCACGCCGGACGGCCGCTTCCTCTATGTCGCGGAGCGGACCTCAAGCACGCTCGCGGGCTTCCGCATCGACGGCGAGACCGGCGCGCTCACGCCCATCGCCCATACGCAGACCGAGGCTCAGCCGCGCGGCTTCAACATCGATCCGCGCGGCCACTTCCTGCTCGCCGTCGGCCAGAAATCGAACGGCATGTCGGTCTATGCCATCAACGGCGATACCGGCGCGCTGACATCGCTCGGGCATCATGAAATGGGCAAGAACCCGAACTGGGTCGAGATTCTCGATATCCCCTGAATGGCGGCGGGGAGACGGGCAGCCCGTCTCCCCGCTCGGCCATCAGCGGACCGGCCGGGACGGACCTTAGCTTCAGGGCTAATCGTCGGAGCCGGGCGCGCCCTGCACGGCGCGGGACCCGGGCGTCAGCCAGGACGCCGCGCGCGCGGCCCAACCCCGCCAGAGCGGCAGTTGCCGCTCCGTCACGAGGCCAAGGGCGACGATGCCGGCGGCCAGGGCCGGAAACGCGGCCATGGCGGAGTGCACGCCCAGGACGCCCCAGATCAGGGAAAACAGGGGCATGTGATAGAGGTAGATCGAGAAGGTGAAAGACGCAGCCGACCGGCACGGCCCCTTGATCCGTCGGAGGCTTGCGAGCCATGAAGCGAGGTTCGACGCGGCGACGAAATTGACCGACACGATCAGCCCGAGCAGGATGTCGCCGACGAATTGATTCGCGCCATGCAGCGAGCCGATGAGCGCCGGCAGGTAAACCGCCATGGCGTTCCGGATCGCGATCGAGGCCCCGCTCAAGACGAACGCCAAGGCCAGCAGGATCGACAATCCGAAAAGGACCGCGGCGACCGGCCGCGGCAGGCGGATCCGGGCGCGACATATTGCGACGCCCATCAGCCAGATGGGCATGAGCAACAGGATCTTCGGGCCGGCGATGCAGGCGCCGACCGCGAGCGCGGGCAGTCGCCAGCGGCGCGGCGCATAGGTCAGGACACCGAACAGCGCGTAATACCAGGCTTCGAAGCTCAGCGACCAGAACGGTGCATTGAACGGCGGCACCAGATCGAGCGACCAGGATTGTGCGAGGAAGACGGCGCTCAGCAGGGGTGGCACCCAAGGCATAGCCTGATGATCCAGCGGGGGCGCCGCGTAGATCTCGACGCCGGTCGGCACCAGGGCGGCAGCAACCAAGGACAGGGCGAGCGCGGGCAGCGCAACCGACCACAGGCGGGCGAGCCGGTGCTGGATATAGACCGATGCGGGGCGGCGAACGCTGTCCGTGGCGTGCGCGACCACCAGGCCCGACAGGACAAAGAACACCACGACCGCGTCATGGCCCGGCCATGGAAGCGGATGGGCCGGCACCAGCATGCGCCAGGTGTGGCTGAGCGCCACGACGAGGGCAGCGCCGAACCGCAGCAAGTCGAGATAGAGCGAGAACGGCTCGCTCAGGATGTTGCTCGATCCGCCGGCCGAAACGGGCGCGCGCATCGATACAGCGTGCGACGGGTTCTGTCGCATTCCGGTTGCCTCAGATTTTCAGGATGGCTCGCGCTGGGGCACCAGCGACGGGGAGGATCCAGTCGATTGCTCCGCGCCGACAACCATATGTGGAGCCGGCGGCGCGCGCAACGGCGGAGATTCGGCCTCCCCGCTTAACCCGTCAGGCCGACCGGCTGGCTCCAGCCTCGGGATAGGGCCGCGCCGCCTCGACCTCGGTGCGGGGCCGGATCGTGAAGAAGGCGATCACGGCCGACAGGAACGCGCAGCCGGCCAGGAAGTAGAGCCCACCCTCATAGCCGCCGGAGGATTGCTTGATCCAGCCGACGATATAGGGCCCGACGAAGCCGCCGAGATTGCCGATCGAATTGACGAGCGCGATGCCGCCGGCCGCGGCCGTGCCGGTCAGGAACTCGGACGGCAGCGGCCAGAACGACGGCTTGGCGCCATAGATGCCGATCGTCGCGACCGACATGGCGGCGAGCGCCCACCAGGAACCACCGATGAAGCCGGTGAGCGCCAGGCCGCCGGCACCGATGAGGCACGCGACGATATAGTGCCAGCGCCGCTCGCGCCGCCGGTCGGACGAGATCGCCCAGAGCACCATGCCGACCGTACCGATCAGGTAGGGCACTGCGGTGAGCAAGCCGGTCTCGGTCTCGCTGGCACCCATCGCGTTGATGATGAGCGGCAGAAAGAAGGTGATGCCATAGGTCGCTGTGACGATCGTCAGATAGATCGCCGCAAGCACCAACGCGCGGCGGTCGAACAATACCGCCCAGCGGCCCTCAGGCGGCCGGCCCTGCAGCACCGCCTGGCGCTCGGCCGCGAGCCGCCCTTCGAGCCAGGCCTTTTCTTCGGCATCGAGCCAGGCGGCATCCGCCGGCCGCTCGGTCATGACCGCCAGCACGACGAAGGCAAGCAGCACGGCCGGCAGCGCCTCGACGACATAGAGCCATTGCCAGCCCGGCACGCCCCAGAGCCCGTCCATCTTGAGGACGGCGGCAGAGGCCGCCGCGGTCACCGCGTTCGAGCCGGGCACCGCCAGGAACAGGGCCGAGATGACGCGCGCCCGATAGGCGGCCGGGAACCAGTAGGTGAGATAAAGGATGATGCCGGGGAAGAAACCGGCCTCGGTGGCACCCAGGAGGAAGCGGAACAGGAGAAAGCTCGCCGGCCCGCGCGAGAGCGCAGTCAAGGCCGCCATGACGCCCCAGCTGATCATGATGCGCGCGATCCAGCGCCGCGCGCCGAACCGCTCCAACATCAGGTTGGACGGCACTTCGAACAGGAAGTAGCCCAGGAAGAAGATGCCGGCGCCCCAGCCATAGATATAGGCGTCGAGCCCGAGATCGCGCGTCATGCCGAAGGAGGCGAAGCTGACGTTCGTCCGGTCGATGTAGGCGACGAAATAGATCACCACGATGAGCGGCAGCAGGCGCCAGGAGATCTTGCGGATCGTCCGTTGCTCGAGCGTCTTGTCCATGAAGCATTCCCCCCGGGAGATCACGGCAATGGGCGGCGTTGGCTCGCCGCCTTTGTGTGGCTTTTTGCTTAGGAAGTTTGGAGCGGCCTGGTCAGGCCGCTCCCTCCAGCGGCTCGGCGTCGAGCGCCAAGAGCGTGCGCGCCGTCTCGTGGATCTCGGCATGATGCTCGGGGCCGATATTGCTCAGCATCGGCAGCATCGGGCCCATGTCGGCAACGCCCGACAGCGTCACCGCCTCATGCATCACGCGGATCTGGCTGAGGCGGTCGCGCAGGGTTTCGAGCGGCAGGAAGCGCTCGCGCAGCTTCTGCGCCATGGCGGCGTCGCCGCGCTTCAGCGCCCGGAGCAGCGCCTGGGAACTGCGCGGCGCGATGCAGACCGAGCCCGAGGTGAAGGCGGCCAGCTTGAAATCGAGCAGGTGGCTGATGGTCGGCCGCTCGCCCATGCCGCTCACGATCAGGCGGCGGTCGACCAGGTCGACGAGGCGCGTCAGATACTCGTCCTGACCCGGATCTTCGCGCTCGATCGCGTACTTGATGGCGCAGACGGCGCCGGCATCGACGAGCCGCGCCAGCGCATCGGGCGCCAGATAGGCGGCCGACTTCACATAGATGATGAGCGGCCGGCCGAATGCCTCGGCCGTGCGGGCGAGCCCCTGCTCGACGCCGGCCGGGGTCGACTGCAGCGCCATGGGCAGCGCCATCGCCGTCGGGAACGCCCGGCCGCGCAGGATGCGCGCCTGGTCGATCAAGCGGCCATAATCGGGACCGATCGACGGAATGACCCAGCTGTCGGGCGCCGCCGCCTCTTCGAGCAGGTCCAGCAGCGCCGGATATTCCGCAAGGCCAACGTTGTAGAGATTGGCATTGCCGCCATAGAGCAGCGTGGTGACGCCGCCAGCCTCGAGATGGCGGATCTGCGCCTTGTTGGCCGCCGCGTTCAGGCTGAGGTCGGCATGACGGGCGAGCGGCGGAACCGCCAGCACCGATTGGGCGAGGTCGGCCGGCGTCACCGGTGTCGTCTTCATCACGAAATCTCCGTCGCTGTCACGGGGCGCGCCCGGCAGCGACCGGGCCTCGAGCCTAGGTAGGCAGGATCGGCCAAACTCGTCAACTTGTAAGACGACTGGCCGGCAGAAAAATCTTTAGGGCGCGCGCGAATCCGGTCATAGTCGCACCATGAACTCGTCACTTCTGCATGAGTGTTGCCCTTGAGCCGGTTGCTCGCAGCCCGCCATGAAACGGAACTCGGCAGCGACGCGGCACCGGCGTTCCGCACGCCGCGCCGGGCGCCGCGGCTCGCCGACCAACTCTATGAGGAGATCCTCGGCCAGATCGTCGCCGGCAAGCTGCCGACCGGTGCTCGCTTGCCGTCGGAGACCCGGCTTGGCGCGATCTTCGGCGTCTCGCGCCCGGTGATCCGGGAGGCGATCTCGCGCCTGCAGGCCGACGGGCTGGTCGCGACACGCCACGGCGCCGGCACCTTCGTCCTGCGCCGCCCTGGCCCCGAGTTCCTGCGCCTGGCACCGATCGGCAGCATCGCCGACCTGATGCGCTGCTGCGAATATCGCATTGCGGTCGAAGGCGAAGCGGCGGCCCTCGCGGCAGAGCGCCGGACGCCCGAGGCGCTCGCAGAGATCGAGGCGGCGCTGGCGGCGCTCGACCGGGTGATCGAGCGCGGCGAGGTCGGCGCCGAGGCCGACAACCGCTTCCATGTCGCGATCGCCAAGGCGAGCCAGAACGAGCTGTTCCGCGCGAGCCTCGATGCGCTGTCGAGCCACATCTTCGCCGGCATGACCGTCGCGCGGAACCTGACGCTCGGCCACAGCCGGGAACGGCTATTGCTGGTTCAGGACGAGCATCGCCGCATCGTCGAAGCGATCCGCGCCGGCGACGCCGAGGAGGCCCGGCGCGTCATGCGCCAGCACATCGACAACGCGCGCGCCCGCATGCTGGGCGATCCGCACGGGCTGTCGCCCTCGCCCGCTGACGAGCTCGCCCAAGAGACCTAGCCTCGGTTGGACCGGGCGGCCGGCGCCGCGAGCGTCGCGAGCGCTGCCCGGCCCGAGCCGGACGGGATCGCCAGGCCATGCTCGACCGCGCTTGGCGGCACGGCGCGCAGCCGGCGCGTCACCCGGAACGCCACGATGACGGCGATGAGCCCGAACACGAACGAGCCCAGGGTCTGGCCATAGAGCACGCCGGTCGGGCCGTAGGCGCGGCCGATCGCCACGAACGGGATCGTGCCGAGCGTCGCCCGACCCCAGTTGAACAGCGTCGACAACAGCGGATAGCCGAGGTTGTTGAACGCAGCATTCGCGACGAACAGGCACCCCGTGAAGACGAAGCCGCCGGCGAGCCAGGAGCAGAACAGGTCGATCAGCACGCGTGCGTCGCCCTCGGCGGAAAAGACAAAGAGGATCGCGCGCTCGGCCGCCGCCAGGACCGCCCAGGCGGCGAGCACGGTCGCCAGCACGACCAGCAGGCTGTCGCGCAGCGTCTCGCGCAGCCGGTCGAGCCGGCCGGCACCCAGGTTTTGTCCCAGGATCGGCCCGACCGCGCCGGTCAGCGCATAGACGAGGCCGAAGGCGACCGGCGAGATCCGGTCGATTGTCGCCTGCCCGGCCACGGCGTCAGGCCCGAACCCGGCCATCGCGCGCGTCACATAGGCGGCACCCACCGGAGTCGCGAGATTGGTCAGGATCGCCGGGCCAGCGATCGCCAGCACCGGGTGCACGTCCTGCCACAGGTGCCTGGGCTCGATCCGCGCCAGCAGGTCGTGCCGCCGATGGGCCGCGTGCCAGCCGAGGCCGCACAACAGCAGGCGTGCGAGCACCGTCGCGATCGCCGCCCCCTCGAGATCGAGGTGCAGGCCGAAGATGAACAGCGGATCTAGCAATGCGGTCGCGACCGCACCTGCGAGCGTCACGTTCATCGCGCGCCGCGCGTCGCCGGCCGCGCGCAGCAGGGCGGCGAAACCCATGCCGGCCGCGGTCAGCGGCAGTGACGGCGAGGTGATGGTGAGATAGCCCGCGGCAAGCCGGCGCGTCTCACCCGCAGCACCCAGGAAATCGAGGATGGGCCCAAGCGCCAGCACGGTGCCGATGCCGACGATGGCACCCACAATGACCATCAGGGCGACGCTGGCGCCGGCGATCCGCCGCGCCTCCTCGCGCCGGCCGGCGCCGATCTCGCGCGAGGCGACGGCACCGACGCCGATGGTCATGCCGATCGAGATCGCGGTCTGGAAGAAGCCCACGGCACCCGCGAAGCCGATTGCCGCCGCGATCGGTTTCTGCCCGAGGATCGAGATGTAGAACAGGTTGGCGAGGTCGACGGCGAAGACCGCGATGAGGCCGATCGCCCCGGTCCCGGCCATGACGATCACGTGCCGCAGGATCGGGCCGGAGACGAAGCGCGGAGCGGCGGGCGAGGTCGCGGTCATGGCGCTCGCTTGTACCCGTCGCCGGCTGCGGCGGCGAGAAATATTGCTACCGCCGGCGCTCTACCCGGCATAGGCTTGCATCAATGAAGTAACGAATGACGGGAGGATCGGCATGGAGCCAAGGAACGCGACGGTTGCGGTCGTCGGCGCCGGCGACTTCATCGGAGCCGCCATCGCGAAGCGCTTCGCCGCCGAGGGCTTCACCGTGTTCGCCGGCCGGCGCAACGGCGAGAAGCTGGCGCCGCTCGTGGCCGAGATCGAGGCCCAAGGCGGCCGGGCTGTCGGCCGCACGCTCGATGCCCGGCAGGAGGATCAGATCACGAGCTTCCTTGCCGAAGCGGACGCGACGGCGCCGCTCGAGTGCTGCATCTTCAACATCGGCGCCAACGTCAATTTCCCGCTCATCGACACGACGGAGCGCGTGTTCCGCAAAGTGTGGGAGATGGCTTGCTACGGCGGGTTCCTGACGGCGCGCGAGGCGGCGCGGCTGATGCTGCCACGCGGCCGGGGCGCGCTGTTCTTCACCGGCGCTACCGCAAGCCTGCGCGGCGGCCCCGGCTATGCCGCCTTCGCCAGCGCCAAGTTCGGCCTGCGCGCGGTCGCTCAGAGTGCCGCCCGCGAGCTCGGGCCCCGGAACATCCATGTGGCACACCTGATCATCGACGCGGCAGTCGATACCGAATGGGTGCGCCAGCGCATCGCCGCGCGCGAGGGGGCGGCAGTGCTCGAGACGCTCGAGCCCGACCGGCTCATGGACCCGGCTTCGGTCGCCGAGACCTATTGGCAGCTCTATCGCCAGCCGCGCGACGCCTGGACCTTCGAGACCGAGATCCGCCCCTTCGGCGAGAAATGGTGAGCGCCATGCGTCACGCGGAATTCTTCTTCGACTTCGGCAGTCCCAACGCCTATCTCGCGCACAAGCTCCTGCCCGGCATCGCAGAGCGGACCGGTGCCGAAATCGTCTATGTGCCGATCCTCCTGGGCGGCGTGTTCAAGCTCACCAACAACCGCTCTCCGGCCGAGAGCCTGGTCGGCATCCGCAACAAGGCGGCTTACGAGCGGCTGGAAATGACGCGCTTCATCCGGCGCCACGCCATCCCGTTCACCATGAACCCGCATTTCCCGGTCAACACGCTGCAGCTCATGCGCGGCGCCATTGCGGCTCAAGAGCTGGGCGTGTTCGAGCGCTACGTCGATGCCGTGTTCGACCATATGTGGCGGGAACCCAAGAAGATGGACGACCCGGTCGTGGTTGCGGCGGCGCTTGCCCAGTCGGACCTGCCGGCCGAGGCGCTGATGGCGCTCGCCCAGACCCAGCCGATCAAGGACCGGCTGCTCGCCAACACCCATGACGCGGTCGAGCGCGGCACGTTCGGCGCGCCGACCTTCTTCGTCGCAGGCGAGATCTATTTCGGCAAGGACCGGCTCGACGCCGTCGAGGAAGCGCTCGGGGCGGGCTGAAAGAAGGGCCGGAGAAAGAGCAGCATCACACGCTTTGCGACGCGACGCGCCGTTGCAGCGTCCTAAGCCCCCTGTCGAGCGACGTTTTCCAGGGCACGCACCGCCGGCCGACGATGACGATGACCAGGAGCGTGCCCGCCAGCAGGTAGATCCGCTGCGTCCAGGCGGACGGCTCGGCAATGGGAATCGCGGCGAACAGCTGGATCAACGGCCGATGGAACAGGTAGAGGGGAAAGGTCAGCGAGCTGAACCATCTGATCGGCGATTTCCATGGACCGAGCATCCGGCTCGTCCAGCGCTCGAGTGACATCATGCCGTAGAGATGCAGCGCGAAGGCCAAGCCGTCGACGTAATCGGCGATGAACGCCTCGCGATGCACAAGGTCGGAGGCGAGATTGGGCAGGCTCGCCCGCAACATCGGCGAACTCAGCAGCAGCACCAGCCCCAGAACGGCAGCGAGAGCGCCCGGAAAAGCCGGCAGCACCCACCGCCGGGACAGATGATAAAGCCCGAATCCCAGGAGCCAGATCGGGAAGAGCCCCAGAACCGCCGGACCGGCCAAGAGCGAGACCAGCAGGATCGACAGCGCCCGGAACGAACCCGATGCGAAGACGGCGAGACCGATCAGCGCATAGTAGAAGGCCTCGAAGCTCAAGGACCAGAAGGGCGTGTTGATGCCGGGCTCCATGTTCGGAGCGAGCCAGGTCTGATTGAGCAGAAACAGCGTGGAGATGTAATGCAGGGGTTGGCCGTCACGCGGATAGCTCCACGGCCCCTCGAAATAGAGATCGGGATTGTGGTGCTGTCCGATCGCATCACAGACTGCCGTCAGCAGCAACGCCGGCAGGACAACCGAATAAAGCCGTGCGAGCCGTTTTCGAACATAGACCGCAGCGTCGTGTTCTCGACAGTCGAGCACGTAAGCGATAACGAAACCAGAGAGAACAAAGAACAGCATTACCGCCGTCTGCAGGTACTGGCCGAACCGCCACAAGAACCCATCGGTAAAATAATGCCCCGCAGCATGCCCGAGAAAAACAGACATTGCCGCCATGAATCTCACGACGTCGAGATAATTGCCAATACCACGAGGGAGATCCGTCTCGCCATTTTCAAAACTATGGCCAGAAAGAAATTTCATGCGGCCCTCGGCTTGAAATGTCGCCAGCCGGCAGAGACAAATTTAATCAAAAGCAGGAGGAGCGACTCTATAACCGATAAGGTCGCCGGCCGCGACAAATTTTGAGCATGCCGGAGAAAGTCAGCATTTGGTCGAAGGCCCCCCCCAGCATCACGACGCGGTCAAGCGCGGCTCGTTCGGCGCGCAGACCTTCTCCGCCGAAGGCGCGATCTATTCCGGCAAGGACCGACTCGACGCGGTCGAGGAAGCGCTTAGGGCGGCGTGAGACGGCAGCCGGGAGACCACTGGCAAACCGCCGCCGGCCCTAGCTGCCCGATAGAGCGACCGTCAGAGGACGACCATCATTCTGCGCCCGCCGCGGTACATGAACGGCGTAGGATTTATCGTCGGGGAACAACCGCGCCGGCTGCGTATGGCCTATGGCGGCCATAATTCGATTCGCTATTTCGCTGTCGAGCTCAGACCGCCAATGCGTCGCCGCTGTCATGGGATCATGCCAAACAGAATAATATCCTTGCGAGAAAAGCTTCGAGCCCCCTCGGGGTTTCTGGCTCTTCTTGAGGAACTCTTCGGTCTGTTCGGGCCATCCCAAGCCAAAAAAGTCGAAAATGTCGTGCGCCTCCTTGAGAGGGGCGTGACACAAATCTTCATACAGAATCAATTTTGCGCCCGGATACCCTGAAAATTCTTGTATTAGTTTCTCGTTCGTCAGAGCCCAGCGCCACGCCAACCTTTCCACGTCATCCATCGCGCGAAAGGCTGCGAAATCGATTCCGTATTGTTTGGCCTGTTTTGTCCGCGCAAGATCCTCGTAAATACCCCAGTCTTTAGTGGCCTGTACTTTCCCTTCGAAACGCCGAGCCTTTATTCCGCGGAGGACGGACGCGACATGCCCTCTCGGGTCCCGAACGATGATAACGATCTTGGTACCCCGCAATGCGGAGGCCAGAAGCTTGGCGTATCCGTGACCGGAAACCGACTTCACGACCACCTTATCAAGGGGAACCTGACTGCGCGCAAGATCGGGAATATTAAGACTGGAAATCGTCTTGCCGAAAACACTCAATTTTGCGGCAAGTTTTAGGCTCATCAAGAGGAGAGAGTGAGACAAATTCGCGCTAAATCCGCGATATGTCTTGTTGAAGATCGGGGTCGAGCCGACAGTTTTAATGGTTCGAGCCGAAACCATGCGTTCGCAATACTGTCGCGCCGCCGACTGAAGCGCTTCCAGATCTCCATCTTCGATATACGGCGGGAGGTACGATTTCGACCGAACAACAGTATCCGGCTCGTGCAAATAAAGCAGGTCGGGATGGCTATCGAATATCTTTGCAAGCCAGGTCGTACCAGACCTTGGCGATCCCAATATCAGAAACATCTTCCGCTCTCAAATTTCATTAATAAAGATCCGTTTATTGACGAGAGCATTTACATGTATCGAATACAAGCAGCATTTCAGCAACAGTCTCCATCGTGAGGTTCACGCGGGCGACCATGCAACATCATGCCGTACCTGATTTTTCAACGAGCTTATCGAACCTACCTAGGCACCTTAGACTTGCGCCCATCGGCATGGCAAGCGCTCGGCCAGCCGATTCCTAATTTTTCACTTAAAATGCTTGCGCGCCAAGGTAAACCCTAGATCGATATTTTTGCATGGCTGCGCTTGGCAGCCATCCGCGATGCAGATCCTTGGTAGATCTTTGTACCACTTTGGCGGGATTAGGGGAAAGCGATTCTCTCCGGAAGAATCGAGCGAATCGCGGGAACGGACCCGAGGGCGCGCGCCGCGATCAGCAATAGCGCGGGCACAAACACCGAATCAAGGCGGGCGAGGCGCCGTCGGATATAGCGTGTGTTTCGAACCGGCCCGGCCGGAAGCCGGGCCGCCATTTCAGTGCGCTTGGGCTCAGCCGCGGAACGCTGGCGCGCCCGAGGGTGCCCCGGTCAGGCCGCCGTCGACCACGATCTCGGCGCCCTGGACGTTCGAGGAATCGTCCGACGCCAGGAACAGCACGACCTTCGCCACTTCCTCGGCATCGCCGAGGCGCGCCAGCGGCACGAGCGTTGCGATGCGTGCCTCGAGCGCCGCACGGGCCTCTGCGCCGGGCGCGATCCGGTCCCAGATCGGCGTGCGCGTGGCGCCGGGCACCACAGTGTTGACCCGGATGTTGCGCGGCGACAGCTCGCTCGCCATCACGCGCGCCATGGCGCGCACGCCGGCCTTGCTCGCGGCGTAGGCCGAATAGCCGGGTGAACCCAGGCTCTGGTGCACCGAGCCGTTGAGGATGACCGAGCCGCCCGGCGCCAGATGGGCCGCCGCCGCCTGCACCGTGAAGAACACCGCCGTCAGGTTCGTCCGCACGACCCGCTCGAACAGCTCGACCTCGGTCCCGCCGACCGGCGTGTTGCCGGCGATGCCGGCATTGGCGAACACGATGTCGAGCTTGCCGAAAGCGGCGGCCGCTTCGGCAACGGCGCGCTCGGTCGCGGCGATGTCGGTCACGTCGGCCTGGATCGCGAGCAGGTTCGGCCCGAGCTCGGCCTTGGCGGCATCGAGCGTCTCGCGGTTGCGGCCGGTGATGGCGACGCGGGCCCCCTCCTGGATGAACAGGCGGGCCGTGGCGAGGCCGATGCCGCTGTTGCCGCCGGTGATGAGCGCCGTCTTGTGGGCGAGTCTCATTGCAATTCTCCCATCGAATGACAAGTTCAATTATTGAACCGATTGCTAGTTGGGAAGCCTGGTTCTATGATGCAACCATGTTCGACGAATAATTTTGGATGGAGGTCGGCGTGAGACGGACGAGCCTGGACACGGTGCCCTGCCCCGTCGCCCGGTCGCTCGATGTGATCGGCGACTGGTGGTCGCTACTGATCGTGCGCGACGCGCTCTTGGGCCGCACCCGCTTCGGCGAGTTCCAGAAGAGCCTGGGCCTGTCCCGCAACATCCTGACCCAGCGGCTGCGCGCGCTGGTCGTCGACGGCATCCTCGACCAGGTTCCGGCATCGGACGGCAGCGCCTACCAGGAATATGTCCTGACGCCGAAGGGCCGCGACCTGTTCCAGGTCCTGGTGGCACTCCGGCAATGGGGCATCAAGCACTGCTTCGACGGCGAGACCTGCGACTCGGTATTGGTCGACCGGGCCGAAGGCCTGCCGGTCAAGCCGCTCGAGCTCCACGCCGCGGATGGGCGGCTGCTCGACGCGGCCGATACGATGTTGCTCGACCAGACGGCGGCGTGACTTAGTCCCGCCGGAGCCGCGGCCGCGGCAAGCCGCCGGACCTCCCGGCCATCGTCGCGTTCGGTTAGAGTGGCGCGTCAGAGCACACGCAACTCCGAAAGGTGCCGGTCGATGGCTCAGTCTCCCTTTCCCATCCGCTCCGTCCGCACGCCGGTGCTCGAACTCGCCTATGAGGAGCATGGGGCGGCCGACGGCGATCCGGTCGTGCTGCTGCACGGCTTTCCCTATGACCCGCGCTGCTACGACGAGGTAGCGCCGGCGCTGGCCGCCGCCGGCTGCCGGGTCGTGGTGCCCTACCTGCGCGGCTATGGCCCGACGCGCTTCCTGTCGCCCGAGACGCCGCGCTCCGGGCAGCAGGCGGCCCTCGGGCGTGATCTGCTCGACCTCATGGATGCGCTGGCGATCCCGCGCGCCACCCTCGCGGGCTACGACTGGGGCGGCCGCGCCGCCTGCATTGTCGCCGCCCTCTGGCCGGAGCGAGTCGCGGGCCTCGTCACCGCCACCGGCTACAACATCCAGGACATCGCCGCCTCCGTCCGGCCGCAGGCGCCGGAGACGGAGCACCGATACTGGTACCAGTATTATTTCCACACGCCGCGCGGCCGCGACGGCCTGGCCGCCAACCGGGCGGAATTGTGCAAGCTCCTGTGGCGCCTCTGGTCGCCAACCTGGTCGTTCAACGACGCGACCTATGCCCGGAGTGCGGCCTCGTTCGACAATCCGGACTTCGTCGAAGTCGTGATCCAATCCTATCGCCACCGCTTCGGCTACGCCCTGGGCGATCCGGCGCTCGAGGAGATCGAACGGGCGCTCGCCCGGCAGCCCACGATCGGCGTGCCGACCATCGCGTTCTGGGGCGAGGACGACGGCGTCACCCCGCCGCCGGCCGCCGACGGGAAGCGCCTCCGCTTCACCGGCCACTACGAGCGCCGTCTGCTGCCCGGCGTCGGCCACAACGTCCCGCAGGAAGCGCCGGAAGCAACCGTGGCCGCCGTCCTGGACCTGCGGCGTCTATAACGCAGCTCAGCCCGCGCGCCGCGCCTGAGCCAGCGTCTGGCCCAGCATGGCTGCGACCGAGCGCAGCTCACGGCAGAACGCCGCCTCCCGGTCCGACGTGAAGCGTACGCTCGGCACGGCGAGATTGATCGCGCCGAACGGCCGCCCCTCATGCGCAACGAGCGTCGCGACGCCGGTGATGCCGGGCGTGAACTCGTCGCGCGAATAGGCGAAGCCCTCGGTGCGCGCCGCCCGCAGTTGATCCTGCAGCGTGGCGGCGGCGGGCAAGGTCGCCGGCGTGATCGGATCGAACACGGTGCGCGCCAGATAGGCCGCGAGGTCCTCCGCCGAAGCATGCGCGAGCAGGATCTTGCCGGCCGAGACGGCGTAGAGCGGCGCCCGCTCGCCCAGCTGCATCGTGTAGGCGAGCGCCTGCGTGCCGGCGACGGTCGCCACGACCTCGACCTGATCGCCGACCCGCACATAGAAACCCGCCGTCTCGTTCAGCTCCGCGCCGAGCTTGCGCAGGAACGGCTCGGCAAGGGCGGCCGGCGACGGGCCGCTGAGCCGGTCTGCGAGCCGCCGGACGCCGGGGCCGAGGCCATAGCCGCCGCCCGCCTCGACCTGCACCAGATAGCCGCGTGCGACGAGCGTGTTCAGCAGATGGAACAGGCTGCTGCGCGGAATCCCGAGGCCGGCCAGCAGCTGCGAGAAGCTCGGCGGCCGCGGCGCGTCACCGACGAACTCGAGGATGTCGAAAGCCCGATCGGCCGACTTGACAGCGGCTGCCTGCTCGAGTTTCATAATATAAACCAGTTCATGAATGTGAACTTATATCAATCCGCGGCCCCTGTCCAGGGCGCGCGGATGGCAAATCCGACGAGGGAGAGACCATGCTCGACGCCGAACGCCAGGACCGCCTGGCCATCCGGGACCTGATGGAGAATTGGGCGGTCTGGCGCGACGCCGGCGATTGGGAGCGGTTCCGCACCGTCTGGCATCCGGACGGCTGGATGTCGGCGACCTGGTTCCAGGGCTCGGCCGAGGATTTCATCCGCGTGAGCCGCGAGGGCTGGGACAAGGGCGTCAGCATCCTGCATTTCCTGGGCGGTATCAGCATCGACTTGGCCGGCACACGCGCCGTGGCGCAGACCAAGATGACGATCTCGCAGCGCGCGACCGTGCACGGGGTGCCATGCGACGTCGTCTGCACCGGCCGGTTCTACGACTTCCTGGAGCGGCGCGACGGCCGTTGGGGCCTGGTGTGGCGCCAGCCGATCTACGAGAAGGACCGCATCGACCCGATCGATCCGGCAGCACTTCTGCGGCTCGACGCCGACCGGCTCGCGAACCTGCCCGAGGGCTATCGCCATCTGGCCTACATCCAGGAAGAGATCGGCTATCGCGTGAAGCGCGACATGCCCGGCCTCAAAGGGCCCGAGGTCGAGGCGCTCTATGCCCGCGGCCGCGCCTGGCTCGACGGCGCGCCGCTCGTCCGCGGCTGACCCCGCCGCCTCGCAGCCCCAACCGATACCCACCGGAGGAGACGCGGCCATGGCGGTCTTCGATATCCAGCAGTTCATCGACGCGCGGCCGCTGTCGCGGCTGCAGTGGCTGACCATCGGCCTCTGCTTCCTCGTCACCTTCACCGACGGCTTCGATACTGCCGTTGTAGGCTTCGTCGCCCCGGCGCTCGTCGCCGCCTGGCATGTCAGTCCCCCGGCCTTGAAGCCGTTGCTGACTGCGGGCTTCCTCGGCCTTGCGATCGGCGCGCTCGTCGCCGGCCTGCTCGCCGATCGGTTCGGCCGCAAGGGCGTGCTGATCGCCGCCCTCGCCGTGTTCGGCGGCTTCAGCCTGGCGGCTGCCGCGGCCCCGAATCTCGATGCCCTCACCCTGCTCCGCTTCGGCGCCGGGCTCGGCCTTGGCGCCGCCATGCCGAACGCGACGACGCTCACGGCGGAATTCTGCCCGGCGCCGCGCCGCGCGCTGCTCGTCTCCCTGATGTTCTCGGGCTTCACGCTCGGGTCGACCGGCGGCGGCTTCGTCGCGGCGGCGCTTATTCCCTGGTTCGGCTGGCCGAGCGTCTTCGTGGTTGGCGGGGCGGCACCGCTGCTGCTGGCCCTCGTGCTGGCGCTCGTTCTGCCGGAATCGCTGCAGTTCCTGGCGCTCCGCGCCGAGCGTGGCCGCGCGGCGATCGTGCGGACGTTGCAACGGATCGACGCCCGTCTGGCTATCGACGAGGCGACCCGGTTCGTGACACCCGAGCCGCCCGGCCGCAACCGTTTCCCGCTTGGCGCGTTATTCGAAGGCGGCCTCGCGTTCGGCACCGTGATGCTGTGGACCGCGTTCTTCATGGGATTGATCGTGATCTATCTCGTGACCAGCTGGCTGCCGACCCTGCTGGGCCAGGCCGGTATCGACGTCAGTCGGGCCGCCCTCGTCGGCGCCATGTTCCAACTGGGCGGCACGCTCGGCGCCTTGGCTGTCAGCTGGTGCATGGATCGCTGGAACCCGCACCTGGCCGTGGCCGGTGCCTACCTCGCCGGGGCGGCCATGCTGCTCGTGCTGGCGCGCGAGCCGGCGAACCTCTGGCTGCTGGGTGCCACGGTCTTTCTGGTCGGCTTCTGCATGAGCGGCGCCCAGAGTTCGACGCAACCGCTCGCCGCTGCCTATTACCCGACGCGGGCACGCGCGACCGGCGTCAGCTGGATGCTGGGCATCGGCCGCTTCGGCGCGATCCTCGGCGCCTATCTGGGCGGCGTGCTGCTGGGCTTCGGCTGGAGCTTCCAGCACATCCTCGGGATCCTTGCGATCCCGCCGGTCGCGGCCGGCGCCGCCATCATCCTGAAGCATCGGCGCGCCCTGCCGCCCCAAACCGTCACCGACACGCCGGCGCCCGGCGCGTGATCGGCCTTATCCGGAGAAAGCCATGCTCGCTACCCGTGCCCCCCAGATGCTTGGCATCCTGCGCATCATAACCGCGCTCCAGTTCCTGGAGCACGGCTCGCAGAAGCTCCTTGGATTTCCGCCACCGCCGACCGGCATGCCGCCGCTTCTCTCCGTGCCCGGGATCGCCGGCTGCATCGAGCTGATCGGCGGCTTCCTGATGCTGATCGGTTTCCAGACCCGGATCGTCGCCTTCCTGCTGTCCGGCGAAATGGCCGTCGCCTATTGGACGGTCCACGAACCACGGAGCTTCTTTCCGGCGCTCAACGGCGGCGACGCGGCCATCCTGTTCTGCTTCGTGTTCCTCTATTTCGTCTTTGCGGGTCCGGGCGCCTGGAGCCTGGACCGCCGGCGCGCCGCCGCGGCATGACCCAGCACTTCGCCTATCAGGCGCTGCCGAGCCGGATCGTGTTCGACACGCTCTCGCCAGCGCTGCTCGCGGCCGAGCTCGACCGCCTGGGCGTAGCCCGTGCCCTGATACTGACCACGCCGCCGCAAGAGGCGCGCGGGCAGGAGATCGCCCGGATGCTGGGCAACCGCGGTGCGGGCGTGTTCGCCGGCGCCGTGATGCACACACCCGTCGCGGTGACGGAACAGGCGGTCGAGACCTTGCGCCGGCTCGGCGCCGACGGCGTCGTCGCATTCGGCGGCGGCTCGACCACCGGCCTCGCCAAGGCGATAGCACTCAGGACCGACGTCCCGCAGCTGATCGTGCCGACGACCTATGCCGGCTCGGAAGTAACGCCGATCCTGGGCGAGACCGAGGGCGGCGTGAAGACGACCCGGACGAGCCCGGCAATCCTGCCGGAAACGGTGATCTACGACGTCGACCTGACCTTGAGCTTGCCGCCCCGGCTCTCGGCGACCTCCGGGCTCAACGCCATGGCCCATGCGGCCGAGGCGCTCTACGCCCGCGACGGCAATCCGGTGACCGCGCTCATGGCCGAGGAAGCCATTGCCGCGCTCGCCCGCGCCCTGCCACGCATCGTCGCCGCACCGGAGGACCGGGACGCCCGGTCGGATGCGCTCTACGGCGCCTGGCTCAGCGGCACCTGCCTCGGCACGGTCGGCATGGCACTGCATCACAAGCTCTGCCACACGCTGGGCGGCAGTTTCGGCCTGCCCCATGCCGAGACGCATGCGATCGTGCTGCCCCATGCCATGGCATACAATGCCGCGGCGGCACCGGAGGCCATGGCGCGCATCGCCCGCGCGCTCGGCGCGGCCGATCCGGCAGCCGGTCTCTTCGCGCTCGGCCGGCAGCTCGGCATCGACCAGAGCCTGCAGGCGATCGGCATGCCGGCGGACGGGCTCGACCGCGCCGCGGACCTGGCGGTCGAGCGGCCCTATTGGAATCCCCGGCCGATCGAGCGCGATGCGATCCGCCGCCTGCTCGCGCGCGCCTGGGCCGGCGACGCCCCTGAGGCCTAAGATTTGGCCTAGACTTGGAGAACCCGATGCGGAATTTCGACGAGTTCACCATCACCGACGCGGTGCTGGAACGGGTAGCGGCGGCGCCGGACGCGCGCGTACGCCAGATCAGCGAGGCGCTGGTGCGGCATCTGCACGCCTTCGTGCGCGAGGTCGAGCCGACGCAGGCAGAATGGGCAGCCGGCATCGAATTTCTGACGCGCACCGGCCAGATGTGCGACGACAAGCGCCAGGAATTCATTCTGCTGTCCGACACGCTGGGCGTCTCGATGCTGGTCGACGCGATCAACCACCGCCGGCCGGCCGGCGCTACCGAGACGACGGTGCTGGGCCCGTTCTATGTCCAGAACCCGCCGGAATTCCCGCTCAGCGCCGACATCTCGGGCGGCATGCGCGGACAGAAGCTGTTCGTCGACGGCAGCGTCGCAACGCTCGACGGCACGCCGATCGCCGGCGCCGTCGTCGACGTCTGGCACGCCGACGCCGAGGGCTATTACGACGTGCAGCAACCGGGCGACCTCGCCGGACGCGCCCGGTTCCGGACCGACGCCGACGGACACTTCCACTTCTGGACCATCCGACCGGCGGCCTATCCGATTCCGCACGACGGACCGGTCGGCGAAATGCTTGAGGCCCAGGGGCGCCACCCGTTCCGTCCGGCGCACGTCCATTTCGTGATCGCCGCCCCCGGGCACGAGACGCTCGTCACCCACGTCTTCGCCGCGGGCGACGACTACCTCGATTCCGACGTGGTGTTCGGGGTCAAGGATTCGATCATCCGCCCCTATTCGGTGCACGAGGCCGGTACCGCGCCGGACGGCAGCGGCGTGGCCGAGCCCTACGCCCGGCTTACCTACGATTTTCGCCTGAAATGACCAGGGCCTGGTATCAGGCCGGGCATCAAGCCGGCCGCTCGACCTGCGGCAAGACCGGAACGGTCGGCGTCTTTGCCAGCGGTGGGTCGACCGGACGGCCGCCGCCGAGCAGGAACAGTGAGCGCCAGTCGGTGACGCGGCCGAACTCGATGTAGCGATAGCTGAGCCCGGCGATCGCGGCGACGAGTGCCACATAGACCGGAAGCGTGGCCGCGAGATGCGGCATCGGCGCATAGAGCGCGTGGAAGATCGGCGTCCGCAGCGGCACGTGCCAAAGGTAGAGGCTGTAGCACATCATGCCCATGATCTGGATCGGCCGGTTGGTGAAGGGCCAGGCGCTCCAGCCCCGGGGCTTCGCCAGCAGGCCCGCGACCAGCAGGAACAGGCCGGCCTGGTAGAAACTGTGGAACGCCGGCACGGTCTGGCTCAGCGGCACGTAGGCCTGCCACGACACGGCACCCACGATCACCAGGATACCGCAGACGACGGCCGCATTGGCCTTGGTCGCGCACCTGGCGAGCCAGCCATGGTGGTAAAGCCGCGCCAGCGCCATGCCGATCGCGAACTCATCGAGATGCGCCGGCAGCCCCTTGGCGAGCGGCAGGTAGGGCCCCTCCGTCGTCGCGAGCAGCACGCCGCCGGCAACCCGTGAGGCGAGGCTCACGACGAGGCAAACCGCCAGCAGCCGCCCGACGCCACACCGGTCGGCCGCGACGACGAACAGCGGGAACAGCACGCTGAACCAGATCTCGACCGAGAGCGACCAGAGCGGCGGGTTGATGAACGGCTCGAACCCGTGGTTGGAGAAGCAGTAGCCAGCCCCGAGCGCGCCCAGCATCTGCTTGAAAAATTTTATATCGCCCAGGTTCGGGTCCTGGTTGAACAGCAGGCAGACGATGACGACGAGGTAATAGAGCGGCAGCAGCCGGGCCGCGCGCCGGCTGTAATAGGCCTTGAACGCGGCACCGGACGTCATCCGGCGCTTGCCCGCGACGTAGGGCAGGTAGAGCACGAAGCCAGAGACGATGAAGAACAACGGCACGCCAAGGCCGCCGAACGAGAGCAGGCGCAGCGGACTGGCACTCTCCGGCGACAGCACGCTAATCGGCGAGGTCGGGTCGAAATAGGCGCCGAACAGGTGGCCGAACACGACCACCAGAATCGCCCAGCCCCGCAACCCGTTGATAACGGAAAGCTTCTCGTTCATCACGGCGGCTCCCGGCACGGCCGCGGTCGATCCGCTTTCGCGAAAACGCGCTTGAGGCGGCACACGTCATTGGTGTGCCGTGCGGAATTCTCGCTCGAACACGGCGCTGCCGCAACGCGAATATCTCAGGCTGTGGCAATCGCTCCGCCCCCCGAAGCGGTTGGAACCATCGCGCCGACCCTCCCGTTCGCACCGCAGCAAAACCGGGTCGTGAGAGGGGCTGGGAGCAGCGGTGCGTCAATCACTGGACGACGAGGGACGGCAGGCCCCCGGCAGGTCTCGGCAGAGATCCGGTGGGAGGCTCGCCGCATGGCCATGAGCCAGAAGATCCGCTCGGCCGCCCTGTTCGCGGGCTGCTTCCTCATCTCGACCTACGGCATCGGCATCTTGGGCCGGCTCACCTTGCCGCCCCCTGACGTCGCGGAACTGACCGACAAGATCCAGGCGATGGCGCCGGAGCGCGCGTCCGTCGATACGGTCGCCGTCGGCTCGAGCCGGATGCTGCACGCCTTCAATCCCGACCGGTTCGACCAGACGGCGGGAGCCGCCGGCTGTCCGGTCCACAGCTACAACCTCGGCATCGGCGGCCTGAACCTGATCGAGATGCGCTACGTGCTGCGCCAGCTCGCGGCCCAGCATCCGCCGCACTTGGCGCGCGTGCTGTTCGATCCGCCGAACGACATCCACATCCAGTTCGAGAACCTGAAGTCGGAGCGCGTCTGGGTCACGACCGATCCGCGCGAGGCCTCCGTCGCGGTCGCCGATATCCTGTCGCACCCGGACCCGCGGAAATATTCCTCGCTCGCCCGCTACATGGTCGCGTTCCTCTATCACAACAGCGCGCTCGGGCTGGTGAGCCGCTATCTGCAGCCGGCGAAGCTCGAAGCGGCGGACACGGCCGACGCGCCGCGCCGCGGCTACAGCCCGCTCGATCCGGCGGCGGCGCCAACCGTCGAGCGGGTCGGCCTGCTGCGCGACGGCGACAAGTTTCTGACGGCCGCCCGGCGCCTGCAGGATGCGGCGGCGGAACGGGCCGCCCCCTCCCCGATCGACGCTGCCCAGGAAGCGCGGCGGATCGCCGTCATCCGCGGCCTCGCGAATCATATCCGCGGCCTCGGCTACGAGCCGATCCTGATGAGCCTGCCCGACACCTACGGCGAATCGATCACCGACGCCCGCGACCTCGAGCGCGCGTTCGACCGTCCGGACACCGGCCTACCCGTGGTCAATTTCATGGACAAGGCCGATGCCGGCATCATCTATGCGCCCAGTTCCTGGTACGATTGGGGCCATCTGACCGAGACCGTCGCGGATTACGTCTCGATGGCGGCGGCCGAGCGCCTGTGCCGCAAGTCCGGCCTGACGCTGGCCTCGGCGGGGCAATAGACCGATGCTGTTCGTCGAGCCCCGCTTCTTCGTCTTCTTCGCGATCGTCTTCGCGCTCTACTGGTCGCTCAAGCGCAACACCCAGCGCAAGGTCGTGCTGCTGGTCGCGAGCTACATCTTCTACGGCGCCTGGGACCCGCGCTTCACGGCGCTGCTTGCCTTCTCCACCCTGTTCGACTACGGCGCCGGCCTCGCCATGGAGGCGGCATCGAGCGGGCGGCGGCGCAAGCTCATCATCCTCTTCAGCGTGAGCGTCAACCTCACGCTGCTGTTCACCTTCAAGTACTTCAATTTCTTCGCGGATTCCTTCGTCGGCCTGCTGCATGCCGCAGGCGTCCAGGCCAATCCGGTGACCGTGCGGCTGATCCTGCCGGTCGGCATCAGCTTCTATACGTTCCAGAGCCTGAGCTACACGCTCGACATTTACCGCGGCCACATGCCCGCCCGCCGCAGCCTGCTCGACTACGCGACCTTCGTGGGCTTCTTCCCGCAGCTGGTCGCGGGGCCGATCGTGCGCGCCTACGACTTCCTGCCGCAGCTGGACGAGCTGAAGCGCTTCTCGGCCGTCGCTGTCCGCCCGGCGGTCATCCTGTTCTTCTTCGGCTACGTCAAGAAAGCCTGCGTCTCGGACAACGTGGCGCCCTACGTCGACATGGTGTTCAGCCATCCGGGCAGCTACAGCGGCGCATCGATCGTCGCCGCCACCGTGCTCTATGCCATCCAGATCTATTGCGACTTCTCCGGCTACACGGACATGGCGATCGCGACGGCGAAGCTCTTGGGCTACGACCTCACGGTCAATTTCCGCCATCCCTATTTCTCGACCAGCATCAGCGATTTCTGGCGCCGCTGGCATATCAGCCTGTCCTCGTGGCTCCGGGACTATCTCTACATCCCCTTGGGCGGCAACCGCGACGGCCGGCTCGGCGCCTATCGCAACCTGATGATCACCATGGTGCTGGGCGGCCTCTGGCATGGTGCCTCGTGGAATTTCGTCATCTGGGGCACGCTGCACGGCGGCGCACTGATCCTGCACAAGGAATATGCCCGCCACCGGCCGGCCGCATGGACCGGTCAGCCGGCCTATCAGGCGGGCGCCATGCTGCTGACCTTCTGGTGGGTCTGCCTCGCCTGGATCTTCTTCCGGTCGACGAGCCTGCCGCTCGCGGCCGAGATCGCCCGCGACTTCGTGACGATGAGCGGTACCGGTGCCGGCGACATCGCGACCGGGGCGGCGCCGGCCATCCTGGGGCTGCTGCTCATTCACGCACTCGAGTCGCGCCGGCTCATCTCCGGCGCCCTGCTGGCGCTTGAACGCCGGGCCTTCTACGCGCTCGCCGGTGCCGCCTCCGGCGCCGCCCTGGCGCTGACGCCGATCGCCTACCGGCCGTTCATCTATTTCCAGTTCTAAAGCCGCGGCGTTCCCCGTGAATGCCGGAGATGCGGAGATGACGAGCACCGATCTGCCGATCAGCCGCTTTGCCGCCCGCAGCTGACACGCTCCGGGAACTCGAAGAATTTCCCAATTAACAACTTTAACAATCTTCGTTGAGCGACGGAAAATCTGGCGATTTTGAAAATATCCAACCATTCTCTGGTTATTTTGACAATATTTGTTGTCACGAATTGGCAACATTAAAACTAAACGTACTTAGCGAATGCAGGTTGCGCATCGCACGATCCGAAATAATCATTGTAGCCATCCCGGATCTATGGATATTTTTCTGACAATAGCGTCTTGGTCTGCGTCCTGATCGCAGACCTGCTCAGTCAGGACCGAAGCAACGAGATGGTACCGCGGCGGATTGGTTTTCTCCTGCTTCCTGGCTTCTCGATGGGGGCCCTGGGCGCCGCGGTGGATCTATTGAACGTGACGGGCGGGGTCTCCAGGGAAGCGCTCTATACCTCCCATTCGATCGGCATCGACAGCGCTCCAGTACGATCGAGCACCGGCTTGGTGCTGACGCCGGAGCTTTCAATCGATCACGCATCCGGCTTCTTCCTCACCTTCGTGGTGTCCACCCTCGAGTTCGCGGATTTCTACGACGAGCGGGCCGCAGCCTGGCTGCGTCGGCAGGCGCGTCATGGCACCTGGATCGGCGCCCTCGGTTCCGGCGCCGTGTTCATCGCGAAAACAGGCCTGCTGGACGGCTATTGCTGCACGACGCATTGGCGGCTCTTTGGCGAATTCGCCCGGCAGTTCCCCGCCGTGACGCTCACCCGCAACCTCTTCTGCATCGATCGGGATCGGCTGACCTGCGCCGGCGGGACGGCCGTGCTCGACCTGATCCTCGCCCTGATCGCCCAGGACCATGGCCAGGACCGGGCGGCCGAGGCGGCCGAATTGCTGTTGCACACCCAGATCCGCTCCTCGACAGAAGGCCAGCGCGTGTCGGCGCAGGGGCGGTTCGATCTGACCGATAAGCGGCTCGTGCGCGCGATCACGCTGATGGAGCAAGCGCTTGAGCGGCCGGCCTCCTTGCCCGAACTGGCGCGGGCCGCCGGCATGTCGAACCGCCAGTTCCAGCGGCTCTTCAGCCGCGTACTCGGCCAGTCGCCTGCCCGCTTCTATCTGGAGCTACGCCTGAAGCATGCGCGGATGCAGCTCCAACGATCGTCCAGATCGATCCTCGACGTGGCACTCGAAAGCGGATTTTCCGATGCGTCGCACTTCACGCGGCAATATCGCCTTATGTTCGGCGAGACGCCGGGTCAGGCGCGCCGGAATGCACGTCCAGCCGAGGTGGATCGCCATCCTGGGCGGCCCGAACCCAGCTTGGCGTCGGAACACCAAGAAAGGGCGCAATCCGCCAGGAAGGCGGAAATGGGGTAAGGGTAGGTTGATCCCATGTGGGAATAACGCCTCGCATAAGTGAGCCAATGGACGAGGGAATTTCCACAAGTAGGCCATGGTCCAATTGTGATCGATTGAAAATGGCTAGGGAGGATAACAAGAATGGAATCCTTCGACCATGCGGGGACGGAGCCGAGGCTTGCCGAACTGCTTCTGGATCCCATTACTCAGCTCGTCATGCGTCGTGATCACATCACGGAGCATGAGGTCCATGCGGCGATCGCAATCGCCCGGCGCGCCCTGCTGCATGGAGACCACGCGACGCCGGTCATGATCCGGTCCGTCAACGACCTAAGCTAGGCCGACTGCCGGCAAGATAAACCATGCCAAAGCCGCTCACCATTCCGCCGAATATCCGGCGGGCGCGGTCATTTTCTGTCTGAAACACGGCCTATCTCCGGAAGTCCAGAGACGTTTTCGAATCGAAGACTTTAGCTTGACGCGAGAGACTTCGAACCATGCAGGTACCCCCACTTCGAGGTGTTGGAATGACGAAGCCCGAGACCAAGCTAGTTGCGGGCGCGGAGGACGCGCCGGCCTCCTCGAACCCGCCCCCTCAAGCCCCGCTCCCTCAAGCCCCGCTCCCTCAGGCGAAGCCGTCGACACCGGCTGCAGGCAAGCCGAGTTCACCGAGCGAGACCGCACCTTTCTCGATGTTCCCGACAACTCCCAATCCAATGGTGAATTTGATGACGAACGCGACCTTCAAGGGCTTTGATGATTTCGCGACTTTCGGGCAGGCGAATATCGATGCGCTGGTCCAGGCCAGCACCGTCTTCACCAAGGGCGTCGAGGAATTGTCCAAGGAGATGGCAAGCCTCGCCCACACGTCGCTCGAGACCGGTGCGGCGGCGGCCAAGAAGACCTTCGCGGCAAGGACCATCAAGGATGTGATCGAGGCCCAGTCCGACTTCAGCAAGGTATCGCTCGAGAAGCTGCTGGCCAACTGGGCGCGGTTCGGCGAACTGGGCGTGAAACTCGCGACGGACACTGCTTCGCCAATTGCGGCGCGGGCCAACGCCGTGGCGGCGATGGTGGCACGACCCGCCACCTAGTTCTGAGTGCTGGGTTCGGGGTGCTGGGACGTGGTGAGCGCGGCCAGCCCCCGCGTCCAGGCCCGGACACGCAATCCAGAACTGCACAGTTCGAGCTGCCCGTCGCGCGCCCAATGATCTCAAATGTCCGGCTCCCGAGGCGGATGGCGAGAAGAACCATGAGCGCAGCCGAGCAAGCCCCGTCCTTTCCGGAACGCCCCCACCCAGAGCGCAAGGTCCGGCGCGAGCTGGTGATCGGCGCCATGCTGATCTCGACCTTCATGGCTGCGGTCGAGGTCACGGTGATCAGCACGGCAATGCCGACGATCGTGGCGCAGCTCGGCGGCTTCAGCTTGTTTTCCTGGGCGTTCGGCGCCTATCTCCTGACCCAGGCGGTGGCGACGCCGCTCTATGGCCGGCTCGCCGACAGCTATGGCCGCAAGCGGGTCTACCTCGCGAGCGCCGGCCTGTTCCTGGCCGGATCGCTCCTGTGCGGCTATGCCTGGAGCATGGTCTCGCTCATCCTGTTCCGCGCGATCCAGGGCATCGGCGGCGGCGGGCTCGTGCCGCTGGCAACGACCATCATCGGCGACGTCGCCGACCCGGCGGACCGGCCGCGCATGATGGGCTATGTCAGCGGCATCTGGGGCATCTCGGCCATTGTCGGGCCGCTCTTGGGCGCCTTCTTCGTCAACAGCCTGGGCTGGCCCTTCGTGTTCTGGGTCAACCTGCCGATCGGCCTCGTCGCGATGGCCATGATCGCCCGCTTCCTGCACGAGCCGCCACGCAGCGGGCGGCATGAGCCGATCGACATGCCGGGCGCCAGCCTGCTCGTCGTCGGCATCGGCGCGATCATGGTGGCGCTGGTGCAGATCGAAAGCCTGACGACCGGCATGCTCCTGGGGCTCGTGGCCCTCGGCGCCGGAGCGCTCGGCGGCTTCGCCTGGCGCGAGCGCCGGGTCGCCGATCCGCTGCTGCCGGCCCATCTGCTGCACCGGCCGATCATCCTCGCCGCCAACGCCTCGGCACTGCTGTGCGGCGGCCTGCTCATCGGTGCCTCCGCTTTCCTGCCGACCTGGGTGCAGGGCGTGGTTGGCGGCGACGCGCTCGCCGCCGGCGTCGTCGTCGGCGTGATGACCGTCAGCTGGACCGCCGCCAGCCTGACCATGAGCCGGATCCTGGCGCGCTTGAGCTTCCGCCCGGTCGCGATCATCGCCTCGATCGTGCTCGTGGCCGGCGCCGGCGGCCTTGCGACGGTGCGTCCTGGCCAGAATGGCCTGTGGCTCGACCTCTGCTGCGTCGCGATCGGCGTCGGCCTCGGGCTCAACAGCCTCGTCTTCACCGTCGCGGTCCAGTCCGGCGCCGCGCGCGCCGATCGCGGGCGGGCGACTGCGCTGTTCTATTTCAGCCGCCTGATCGGCCAGGCGCTGGGTGCTGCGGCGTTCGGCGGCGTGCTGAACCGCACGCTCGAGCGTGCGGCCGGCGACAGCCAGGACATCGTACGCGATCTGGTGAACACCGCGCGGCGCGGCGCCCTCGCCCCGGCCGATCTTGACCGGTTGGTCGCCATCCTCGCCCAGGCGCTCGACGCCGTGTTCCTGCTGGGCGCCATCTTCGCCATCGGCGCCTTCATCGTCACCCTGTTCGTGCCCCGACAGGCGCGGCTCGGGCTCGAGGAATAGGCCGCGGGCTCCGCCCGCCCCCTTCCAGCGACAAAATGTCGCCTATCGGGTATTGATGGCGAAAAACTTAATCGACCACCGGTTGTTAATCCGACCTTAACCATCCCGGACTGATGGTATAGACGTAGAGTTCGGATGATGTTGCCAAGCCGACCCTCGCACGTTAGTTAACGGGCAGGGAAGACTGCGGCACTGGTGGCGACCCGGAAACCGGGTACAGCACCATGACGCGCCACCTGCCTTCAAGGCTCGCCAGTATTCACGCACCTTCGGAACCGCCCATGAACCGCCGATCAAGCGCCTTTGTCCTCGGGCAGGACGCAGGTTCCATATCGAACACATCCGAGCCCCTTGCGGTGAACGCACCGCCATATGCTCAAAAATTTGTTAGATACGACCGAGTTTCAAACGAATATTCAGAATACTTCTCAGAATTATTATCTGAGACGGGAGAAATTACGCCGTGACGGAAGTGTCACCCGAAGCTGTTTTGGTGACTCGTGACCTGGGTCAAAGTGACGACCAGCACGAAATCGCCTGGAACGAGATGACGCCTCTCATCACCGCGCGCCCGCCCGTGATCCTGCCGCCGCGTTCCGTCGCGAGTTCGAGTCTCGTGTCGCTGCTGCACATGCGCGCCGAGACCCAGGGCGACGACGAGGCCTATGTCTTCCTTGCCGACGGCGAACAGGAAACCGGTCGCCTGACATATGGCGCGCTGTGGGACCGGGCGACGGCGCTCGCGGGTTTCCTCGCTGCCCGTGATTGCCGCAACGCGCCGGTCCTGCTGCTGATGCCGTCGAGCATCGAGTTCCTGATCGGGCTTTACGGCTGCCTCATCGCCGGCGCCGTCGCGATCCCGGCGCCGCCGCCGCATCGGACCCGCGGCATGGAGCGGATCCGGTCGATCATCGCCGACGCCCGCCCGCGCCTTATCCTTGCCGCCCAGGCGGCCCCGACGGGTGCCGACGGTGAGCCCGATCCCGACCTCGCCGACATTCCCTGGTTCGAGGTCGAGCAGGTCCTGGCGGAGGAGCCGCGCCGGGCCGCCCCCCTGCCCGCTCTCGCCGGCGACCAGCCGGCGGTGCTGCAATACACCTCGGGCTCGACCGGCTCGCCCAAGGGCATCGTCATCACCCATGACAATGCCTACGCCAATATCTTGGGCCAGCAGCAGACGACGGGCGACCCGGATGCGGCCAGCCTGGTGTCCTGGCTGCCGGTCCATCACGACATGGGCCTGTTCGGCAATATCATGGCGGCGCCCGTGCTGGGCGGCCGCCTCGCCTTCATGCCGCCCGGCGCCTTCATCCAGAAGCCGGCGCGCTGGCTCCGGGCGATCAGCCACTACGGCGCGGTCCGCTCCGGCGGCCCGAACTTCGCCTATGACCTCTGCACCCGCACCATCACCGCGGAGCAGATGGAGGGGGTCGACCTGCGCGGCTGGCACACCGCCTTCAACGGCGCCGAGCCGGTACGAGCGGCGACCCTGCAGCAGTTCGCCCAGAAATTCGCCCCTTACGGCTTCCAGGCCGAAGCCTGGTTCGCGTGCTACGGCCTGGCCGAGACCACGCTCATCGTCAGCGGTGCCCGGCGCCGGCGGCCGCCGACCGTGCGCACCTATGCGCGCGACCAGCTCGGCGAGGGCCAGGCGGTGCCGATGGCCGACGCGACCCAGCCGACGCAGACGCTGGTCAGCAGCGGCCAGAGCGTGCCTGATCATGCGGTGCGCATCATCGACCGCGCGACCGGCCGCTCTCTCGGCCCGCGCGAGATCGGCGAGATTTGGGTCGCCGGCCCCAGCGTCAGCTCCGGCTTCTGGCGGGGCGCCGAGGCCTCGGCCCAGCGCTTCGGCCGCCAGGTCGCAGGCGAGGACGGCAAGTTCGTCAGCACCGGCGACCTGGGTTTCTTCGACGATGACGAGCTGTTCATCGTCTCGCGCCTCGACGACCTCATCGTGCTGCGTGGGCGCAACATCGCGCCGCAAGACATCGAGGACGCGGCGATCCGCTCCGGCACCGGCCAGGTCCAGACCGCCGCCGCCTTCCTCGAGCAGGAGGGCGAAGGCGACCGTGTCGTACTGGTGATGGAGGTCTCGCGCGACCTCCGCCGGCAGGACCAGCTGGAAGCCGTGTCGCAAGCCGCGCGCGATGCGGTCTGGCAGGCGACCGAGGTGGCGCTCGCCCGGCTTGTGCTGGTGCGTCCGGGGACGATTCCGCGGACGACGAGCGGCAAGGTCCGCCGGCGCAGCACGCGCGCCGGCCTTGCTGCCGGCGAGTTCAAGTCCGTTCTCGACCAGGCTGCCGCGGCAGCACCCGCCGAACCGGTCGCCGCCGAGGGCGCCGAAGCGGAGATTTCCGCCTGGCTGCAGCGGGCCCTGGTGCTGAACGCGCCGCCGTCGGCCAATGCGCCGCTGCATCGGCTGGGCCTCGATTCGCTCCGCACCATCGAATTCAGCGAGTGGCTACGCACGACGCACGGCGTGCAGCTGTCGCTTGCCGACCTCATGGGCGGGCTGACACTCACGGATGTGGTCGCGGCCGTCCGGCATGGCGGCTCGACACCCCAAGCCGTGACGACCATCACTGCCCCCGCCCGGGCGCACTATCCGCTGACGCGGACGCAGGAGGCGATCTGGGCCGAGCAGAGCCGGCTCGGCGACGTGACCGCCTACAACGTGCCGATGGCGCTGCGCCTCCTCGACGGCACGCCCGCGGCCAAGGTCGAGGCGGCACTCGCAGAGCTCATGCGACAGCACCCGCTGCTGCACTCGCGCTTCGCCGCGACCGATGCGGGCCCGGAACGGCAGATCGACGAACAGGCGACCGTGCCGTTCGAGGTCGTCGATTTGACCGACGCGGCCCCGGCGGACCGGGTGCCCGCGATGATCGCCCGCTCGCGCCGCCCATTCGAGATGGAAGGCGAGCTGCTCTGGCGTGCCGTGCTCTATCGCTGGGGCGTCGAGCAGACGGCACTCGTGCTGACGTTCCACCATGTCATCTGCGACGGCTGGTCAGTCTCGACGCTGGGCCGAGCGCTCGCCGCGACGTTGGGCGGGACGCTGGCCGAGACGCCGTCGGCCGAGCCCGCGCACGATCCGATCGACCAGTTGGTGAGCGAGGAGGAATTCTACCTCTGCGGCCGCGAAGCGCTGAGCGACCTCGAATTCTGGAAAGAGCGCCTGACTCCGCCACCGCCGCCGCTGATCCTGCCGCACCGGCGCGACGAGGAGCGGGCCGGCGAGCCGCCGATCCATCTGCAGCGCGTCATGCTCGATGGTGCCCGGCTCGCGCGCGTGCGCGCCGCGGCCGAGGCGTGCGACGTCAGCCTGCCGGCGTTCCTCCTCGGCCTCTACGGCCTGTTCCTGCATCGCAGCCTCGGCAATGACGACGTCGCGATCGGCGTCATCACCTCGCTCCGCATCCCGTCGCGTCATGGCGAAACCCTGGCGCCGCTCGTCAATCCGGTCGTCGTCCGGTCCCGCTTCGCCGACCGGTCGAGCCGCGCCCGCGATTTCCTCGTCCAAACCTCGAACGAGCTCCGGGCGGCGCTGACCCATAACCGCCTGCCACACGCGATGCTGGTCGAGGCCCTGCGGCTGCCGATGATTCCCGGCCTGCCGCCGCTGTTCCAGGCAGCGTTCGGCCATATCCGGGTCGCAGGCCCGATCGACGAGGACGCCAACCGGGCCTTGGCGGCGCCGGCCCGCGCCGTGCGGCCGTTCCTGCTGCATGCCCAGGAAGGCTCCAATCCCCTGTCGCTCGCCTGGGTCGAGAGCGACGAGGCCTGCATCGGCGAATTCGCCGTCCATCGCGCCTGGATGTCCGAAGAGGCGACGCGCCGGATGTGCGCTCAGTTCGACCGGCTGGTCGACGTGGTCGCGGCCGATCTCGAGGCGTCGATCGGCACGATCCCGTTGCTGTCGGATGCCGAGCGGCACCGGCTCGAAGCCTGGTCCCAGGGCCCGCGGGCCGCGCGCGCCATCGCGGCGGAGGGCGAGACGCTGCACGGGCTGATCCTGGCCGCCGCCGCGCAATACCCGGACCTGTCCGCCGTCATCGAGAGCGACGGCACCAGCTGGACCTATGCCCGGCTCGCCACTGAATCGGCGGCCCTCGCGGCTCAGCTCCGGGCGCTCGGCCTCGAGCCCGGCGACCGGGTCGCCGTCAGCATGGAACGCTCGGCGCTGTGGCTCGCCTCCCTGCTTGCCATCCTGCGCGCAGGCGGCGCCTTCGTGCCCATGGACCCGCAGCAGCCGGCCGACCGCCGCGCCTTCATGGTTGCCGACAGCGACGCGAAAATCGTCCTCGCGGCGGCGGGGACCGGGGCGGACATCGCCGGCGGCCGGCTCCTGTTCCATCCCGTGAACGGCCAAGCGACTGAGGGAGCGCCGGCGTTGCCCACGGTCGCGGAGACGGCCGCCGCCTATGTCCTCTACACCTCGGGCTCGACCGGGCGGCCCAAGGGTGTCGCCGTATCCCACGCGGCCTTGCGCGAGCGGCTGCTGTGGAAGGTCGAGGCGTTCGAGATGACGCCGCAGGATCGGGTGCTGCAGAGCATCCCGACCATCTTCGACCCGTCGCTGTGGGAGATCTTCACGCCGCTCCTGTGCGGTGCCGCCGTCATCCTGGCGCCGCCGCAGACCGATCGCGAGCCGGTGCGGATCGCAGCACTCGCCCAACGCCACGGCATCACGATGTTCAGCTGTGTGTCTGGCGTGCTGAGCCATTTGTCCGACGCATTCGAGAACCAGCCGCCGTTCCGGCTGCGTCGCGTCATCACCGGCGGCGAGGCCTTGACGGTGGCGGGGCGACGGCGGTTCCAGGCCCTGACCGGGGCGATCGTCGACCATTGCTACGGACCGACCGAGGCCGCGATCTTCTGCACTCATCTGGCCCTGCCGCCAAGTGTCGGACCGGCGGGCGACGGACTGGCGGCCGAGACCGCCGCGATCGAATCGGTCGGCCGGCCGGTCGCCGGCGCCACGATCCAGGTCGTGGACGAGCGCGGCCAGCCCGTGCCGGTCGGTGCGCTCGGCGAGATCGTCATCGGCGGCCGCGGCCTCGCGATCGGCTATCTCAATCGGCCGGAGGAGGACGCCGCCCGCTTCGTGCAACTGGACGGGCCCGCCGGCGGCCGCTTCTACCGGTCGGGCGATTCCGGCCGCTGGCGCGACGACGGCTGCCTCGAGATCGTCGGCCGCACGGACGACCAGATCAAGCTGCGCGGGGTGCGGATCGAGCCAGGCGAGATCGAGGCAGTCCTGCTGCAGGCACCCGGCGTCAAGGAGGCAGCGGTCGGCATCGAGCAGCGCGCGACCGGCCCGGTGCTGGCCGCCTGGGTGGCCCTCGCCCCGAACGGGTCCGACGAGGACGTGCTCGACGCTTATGTGCGCGGCCGGCTGCCCCATGCGCTGGTGCCGTCCATCTTCCACCGGGTCGCCAAGCTGCCGACGCTGCCCAGCGGCAAGATCGACCGCAACGCGCTCGCGGCCCTGACCGTCGCCAGCGCCCCGCCAAGCGCGTCGGTCAGCGCCAGCCAGAGCGTCCGCAGCGTGATGGAAGGCCATCTCCTGCGCCTGTGGCGCGACCTGCTGCAGGCGCCGGGGCTGCAGCCGACCGACGACGTGTTCCAGGCCGGCGCCCATTCGCTGATGGTCATGCGGCTGATCGGCCGCCTGCACGCGGAGACCGGGCGGACCGTGCCGGCCGCCATCTTCTTCGACCGGCGGACGCCGCGCCGCCAGGCGCTGCTGCTCGACAACGAGGAGCCAGGCGACAATCTGGAAGAGCCGACGCTCAAGCTGCTCTCGCCGGTGCCGAACGGTCGCAACCTCGTGTGCATCGCGGCCGGCATCGGCGACCGGGTGCGGCTCGAGCATCTGGCGGCCGCCCTCGGCAACGACATCACGGTCTGGGGCCTCCTGCCGCCAGGTGCCGCACCAGACGGCAAGTCCTGGACGGTCGAGCGGCTGGCGGACGCCTATGCCGCGCTCGTCGCCGAGATGCTGGGCGCCAACAGCTGCGTCATGGCGGGCTTCTCCGCCGGCGGACCGCTGGCCCACGAGGCGGCCTGCCGGCTCCGCCGCGCCGGCCATGCGGTCGATCGCGTGCTGCTGTTCGACAGCGCCCATCCGCTGCTGCCGCAGGTCAATGTCGCGATCTTCGAGATGATCCGCCGCGGCCTCGGCATGCTCGGCCATCGGTCGTGGCTCGCCAACAGCTGGCTCATCGAGCGTTCGCGCCAGATCTTCGACGACCGCGGGCTCTACATCCATCTGGCGGCCTTGCTTGCGTGGCGCGGCGACAAGTTCGACGGTCCGCTCACCATCGTCCGCGGCTCGGCCACGCGCTGGATCAGCGGCATCCTGTTCCGGCCCTGGCGCCATCATGCGCGGCAGGTCGACTATGCGGATGCGCGCGGCCTGCACGGCGGCCTGTTCCACCGGCGGAACGTCGGCGGCGTGGCGGCGATCGTCAGACGGCTCATGATCCAGTCTTGAGGGCCCGCGCCCTCGTGCTCTGGAGCGAGCTCGCCCCGCTCGAAGCGGCCTCGCCCGACTCCTCGCCCGACTGGCCGGCGCTCGTGGCACGCCTGCCCGAGAGCCTGCGGGCTGGCATCGACGAGCCGCTGCGCGAAAGCGACCGCCATCTGCGTCTTGTCGGCCGGCTGCTGCTCGTGGCGGCACTCCAGCGGCTCGGTGCGGGCGAAACGGCGGAGGCGCTGACCTTCGATCGCGCCGGACGCCCTCATCTGCCCGGCGCGCTCGATCCCTCGATCAGCCACACACCCGGCCTCGCCTGCGCGGCGGTCGCGGTCGGTTGCCGGATCGGCGTCGACGTCGAGCGGCATCACGAGATCGAGGCGGCCCTCCATCAGCGCATCCTCACCGCCGACGAGCAGCAGAGCGTCGAGCGCTCCGTCGACCCGGCCGGGCAATTCCTTAAGTTCTGGACCATGAAGGAAGCGGCCGCCAAGGCGGACGGGCGCGGCCTGCAGCTCGATCCAAGGCAGTTGCGCTGCCGCCTGGGCGCGATCTTTTCGGGGGGCAGCGTGCGGGTCGAGGACGTGCGCTATCGCGCGCGCACGCTGCCGCTACCGCCAGAGTGGATTGGCACTGTCGCCTATGACGCGCCCGCGATCGCGCTTACGGCCGAGCCTTACAGCTTCAGCTGATTGTCCCACCAGGCGCTGATCCTCTCGGCCGAGTCGGTGTAGCCGAACTCGGCGATCTCGCGGCCCTTGACGTGGTCGGTCACCGCATAGACCGAGAGCGGCGGCTCGAGCAGCAGGTCGGTCGCGCGCTGCAGCATAATCGTGCGGTTCGCGATGCTGCCGATCGCCATCGAGCGCGTCAGGATCTCGACGATGTTCGGCATGCCGACCGAATTGGTGAAAGGGTTGAGGCGGTTCCACAGGATACGCCAGCCCGACAGGCCGTAGTCGTAGGAATAGGACGTGGAAACGCCGGTGCGCGGCATTACGTTGATGACGATCAACAGCCCCTTGCCGTTGAGCCGGTTCATGGTCTCGGTCGGCAGGCCGTCGAGCAAGCCGCCGTCGACCAGGAGATCGCCGCCGTTGATGACCGGCGGCAGCAGGCCCGGCGGCGAGTTGCTCGCCAGCACCGCGCGCCAGAGCGAGCCGGAGGCGTGCACCACGCTCTGAGCGCTCGTCAGGTTGCACGAGATGCAGAAGAACTTGCGCCAGGAATCCTCGATGGCGCCTTCGCCCATCAGCGTGTGCAGGCCGCGCGAGAAGCGCCGGCCGGACATGAGCGAGACGAGCGGCAGCGTGAACTGCTCGCCGGTTTTCACCAGCGACATCACGCCCTCGAGGATCTCCTCCGGTCCGCGGCCGAGCGCATATTGGCCGGCTACGAGCGCCCCGATGCTGGTGCCGCCGACGACGTCGACCGGTACTCCATGTTCCTCGAGCGCGCGGATGATGCCGATATGGGCGAAGCCGCGGGCGCCGCCGCCGCCGAACACGACGCCGACCGAATTGCCGGTCAGGCTGCGCGCGACCCGCGCCCAATCGGCCGCCCGGCCCGCGCGGACGTGCGTGTGCTGGCTGCCGGGCCTCAGCGCCAGATGCTTCATCGTGCCGACCGGCGCCGCGATCTCGGGCGACTGCAGCAGGAGCGTCGTCCAGCGCTGCTCCGCCGTGCGCGGCACCTGCCGCACCGCCCGCTCGATCGGGCCGATCGCCGGCTTCTCCGCGCCGTCGATCATCAGCAGCACATGGTCGGCCTGCCGCGCGCAGAGCTGCGTCCAGGGCGTGTCCGCCTCGTCGGCGACATAGAGGATGCAGGAGTAGTGGCGTTCCAGGTCGTTGAGCCAGCGCAGAAGCGCGATGTTGCGCTCCTGTGCTCCGGCGCTCGTGTCGTTGATCGGATAGCCGGCGCCCTTGCAGGCGTCCGAGGTCAGCAGAATGATCGAGCCGCGCCGGCCGAGCGCTTCCGAGAGTGCCTCGGCCGATTCCCGAAGCGGCAAGCCCGGCCGCGCCGCGATGAGCGCCAGCGAGGGCAGATTGCCGCCGCCGTGCTGGCGACGGAAGCGCGCCATGCCAGTGCTGACGCCCTGCGCCGACCGGACGAGACCGCGGGCAATGCCTTCGGGGTCGCGCCGCAGGATCTCCATGTATTCGCGCTTATCGAGCCGGGCGACGGTCGTGTCGCGCCGCGCGATGATGTCGGCCGCGCGCCGTTGGTCCGTCACCAGCCCGAGTTCGCCGACGCTCTCGCCGGGGCCGATCTCGTTGACCAGTTCCGCCTTGCCCTTCCCGTCGCGCTTCACGACGTCGAGCCGGCCGTTGATCACGACATAGATCGCATCGGACGCATCGCCCTGGCGGAACAGAACCTCGCCGCCGCGCAACACGATCTGCTCGGCCATCTTGGCCAGCTGAACAGCGGTTGCGAGGTTGACGTCCTGGAACAGGATGCTCTGGCGCAGGCCCAGCACGAGGCTGAGGAACGTCGCCCGCGCGGCGGCCCGATCCCAGATCGCCGCCATTTCGCCGGGCCAGGTCTCGCGCAGCGCGTTCGCGTCGGCCAAGGGCAGGCGCCACAGCACAGCCTGCGTCGTGGTCTTGACCGTCACGAGCGCCGGACCCGAGGCCGGCAGCAGCGAGACCGCGATCAGATCCCCAGGGCCGAACGCGTCGAGTTCGACCTCCCGGTTGGCGAGGCCGCCGAAGCCTTCGAGGCGGCCGGTCTCGACGATCCACAGGCTGTCGACCAGGTCGGCTTGGGCCACGAGCGTGGCACCGGCAGGCATCGAGCGCGTCTCGAGCGCGCCGATGATCGCATCGAAAAAGCTCTCCTCGATCCCTTGGGTTATGCCCAAGGCGCCGCAAATTGCTTGTCTGGTGTCGTCCACGGTCATCCGCGCGCACTTTCGCCATGCCGACGACCGCGGCGGGGCCGACGATCGCGTTGGACGGGAATTCCCGTTCAGTAGGGCGCGGGATTGATGGCTCATCAAGGACAATTTACGTCAGCTGTTCGTTGCGAGGTACCGACGCTGCCGGCCTTCGAGGACTAGGCACGTCAACACGCCGGTAAAGCAGGCGCCGGTGTCTATGGCGATGCGGTTGGAGAGTTCTTCTGGTGCGGGGACCGGGGTGTGGCCATGCACAACCACGGCACCGTGGGAAATTTTCGATCCTAGAAACGGGTTCCTGATCCATAGCAGATCGGCCTCGGCTTGGCGAGCGAGCGGTACACCGGGCCGTATGCCGGCATGCACAAAAAAGTAATCGCCGAGACGATAGTACGTCTCAAGCGAGTTCAGAAAATCCCGATGCGACTGCGGCACCCGTTCCGCCAGGTCTTCGGCAAGGCGCGAGAGCTCCATGCCGCCCCGCCACGGCACACCGTAGCTTGCAACTGTTGCAGCACCACCGATGGCAAACCATTTCGGCCCCACCTCCTCTGGCCGTTCCAAAAACGCTGCCATCATCGCCTCATGGTTGCCTTTGAGGTGAATAGGAGTCGTGTTTTGCAGGGGATGGGCGATAAGGCGGTCGAGGACCTCCGCGGAAGCCGGACCGCGGTCGACGTAGTCGCCAAGATAGATGATTAGATTCTGATCTGCCTGTGTCAGAAATAGGTCCTGGCGAATAAGTGCTTGCAACGCGTCGAGTTCGTCGATGCAACCGTGGATATCGCCGATGACATAGACCCGGGTGCCCGGCGGGATGGTCGCCTGGGGCAAAGGTCGCGGCTTGCGGAACCACCCGAACATTGCGCGCCCTGCTGCTAGAGGCTGTAACGCCCCGGCGCGATAATACCGTCGGGGTCGAGAGCCTGCTTCAGCGACCGGACCGTCGTCCAAAACGGATCATCCGGACGCAGGACCAAGTCCATATTGTCGATATCAATGCGATAGGGCGTGCAGCCGAGGTCAAAATAAGCGCGATTGAGGGCGCGCAGGCATTCTTTTGCCTGCTGGCGCCGGGCCGAATCGGCCCGGCTGAAATCGATGCTGACGACGCCCTCGAGCGTCCGGTCGTTCATCAGGTTGAGCGTCACGGCCGGCGTGAATCCGAAGCTGGCGCCGACCCGGTCGGTCGCCTCGACCGCCGCCCGGATGGTCGGTCCATCGAGCGGAATCACCGGCGCCGAGAAGGCGATGCCGCCCGCGCCCAGGTCCGGATTGTCCGCGTAATCGGAACGATCGACCGATGGCCAATAGACACTGTGCAGCGCCTCGCTCGTCGGCACGCCGGTCGGCAGGCGCAAGAGCGGCTCGACGCCGAGCAGGAACATCCGCAACCCGCCCAACCCAGGCAGGCGCGAGACCCGTTTCGCAAGGTCCAGGCGCGCCGGCGTCATGAAGCGGACCCGGCCGAACCGGCCGAGCCGGGCGCGGACCCGGCGCTGAGATTGCGCGACATGGCCGGGCGTGCCGGCCACGACACCGATGGCGCTCCATTGGCCGCGCATCTGCTTGTCGGCGATGGCCTGCGCCGCGGCGCGCGAGGCCGGCAGGCCGGCCGCGACCAGCTGGCGATAGATGAGCGGCGTCAGCGTGATCTCGCTGCGCCGCCGGTTGCCGACATGCACGATACTGTCGAGCGAGCCCTCCTGGACCAGGTCGCGCATGGCCTCGAAGAAGGCCGGCAAGTCAGCGGCGGAGAGGCTGACCAGGAACATCGCTTGGGCGGCCGGCCGCGGCAGCAGCTTGATGGTGAGGCCGACGACGATGCCGAGGTTCGACTGCAGGAACAGACCGCCCAGATCGGGGCCGATGCCGAAACGGCAGAGCGGGCCGATCTTCGATTCCGGGAAATGGGCGAAGCCGGTCTTGATCACCTCGCCGGTGCCCAGCACCACTTCGACCGACACGACCTGCTCGGCCCGGAGCGTGTTGTAGGCGACACCGCGCTCGAGCGTGTTGCCGACGACGCTGGTGTCCGCACCCGATCCGGTGACATCGAGGAAGAAGCGCGAGCCGGTCTTGGCAAGATGTGCCGCCAATTGCGCCTGGGTCACTCCCGGCCGCACCATGACGACGCCGTAGCGCTCGTCGACCGGGCCGATCTCGTCCATGGCCCCCAGGTCGACCACCACGTTGCCGCTCGTGACCGGCAGGCGCGAGCCCAGGCCCCAGTTCTTGCCGCTGCTGATCGGATAGAGCGGCGTGTTGTGGCGCCGCGCCGCCAGCACCAGCGTCTGGACCTCTTCGACCGTCGTCGGCCGGACCACGAGGGGAATGGACCGCTCGTGGCCGCTCGTCGCCTTGTGATAGGAATCGAGCCCCGCCCCATCGATCAAAGCATGCGGCGCGAACCTGTCCCTCAGTTCGATGGCAAGGTTCTCCAAGCTCAAGGCTGCTCTCCCTCCGCCGGCGGCCCGGCCACGCCGGCCGCGCTACCCCACCTGCCGGCCGAACCACGGGCCGATGAGATTGGCGATCGGCAGCGGCAGCCGTTTCCAGGCTTCGATCTTACGCTGATATTTCGGATTGTTGGGATTGACGTCCGGCATGGCGACGCCGTCTTTCAGGAAGAACTCGTGGACGACCGGCCGCGGCTCGAAGCCCCAGTTCTTCTTGAAGGCATAGGGGCCGGTATCGAGCTTGCTGCGCCCGAAGTCGAAGACCCGATAGCCGCGCGCCGACGCGCGCCGCATGACGCGGAAATACATGAGATCCGCGGCACCAAGCTTGCGCGCCTCCGGGTCCGCCCCGGTGTAGTAGGGCATCACCTTGTCTCGGAAATAGAAGTTCAGCACCGAGGAGAGCGGCCGGTCGTCCTGGTAGACCGTCAGGATGTCCGCGTCCGGGCCGAACACCTCCAGGAGGGTCTTGATGTATTTGCGCGAGAACACCGGCGTGCCCAAATTGCGCATGCTGAGCGAATAGAGCTGGTAGAAGCTCGTCGGGTCCTGATCGATCCGGTCGACGAGCGTCGACTCGATCGCCTTGCGCACGACCGCGCGCTGCTTGCGCGGGATCTGCTTCAGGCACGCGTCCTCGTCAGCCTCGATCGGTCGCTCGAAACTCGCGTAGATGCCGTCCTTGACCTTCCAAGCTCCGTCCGTATGCGGATTGGGCGGGTCGCGGTATTCGATATATTCGGCCGGCGATTGGGCCAACAGCGCCTGGGCCGCACGGTCGAGCGCCAGGGCCGCCGCCGGCTCGTCGACCGCGGTCGAGCCGCCGACGCACCAGCCGGTCGAGACCCAGCGCGTGCCGAACAGCCGGCTCTTGACCAGCACCAGCGGCAGCACGCCGTGGATGGCGCCGTCGCGCGTGGCTTTGAGGAACCGGCAGTGCTGCCCGAAGCTCCGTTCGATGACGGTGCGCCAGCCCGCGCGATGGAAGAACGTCGCCTGCGGGCAGGCGGCGACGAAGGCGTCCCACTCGGCAGCGCCCGCATCGTCGAGCACGCCGATCTCGTAGGTCGCGAGTTCACCGGCGGCGGCGGGCCGATCCGAAGTCATCAGAGACAAGCCCGTGGCTCCCGTAGCTGAGGGCGGCGGTTCTAGTGCGGCAGGAACGAACCGAACACCCGGTCCATGCGATCCCAACGGAAATCGCCGAGCAGCCGCCTCAAGCGCGGCTCCATGCGATCGAGGTTGAGATAGTGGCGGAACCGCCCCTTTATCGACAGGCCCGGCACGCGCGGCTGGCCCGGGTCGATTTCCCAGGGATGGAAATAGAAGATGCAGGGCCGCTCGGCATCCGCGTGCAGGCGCTTGACTGCCCAGCGGAAGGCGGCATAGGGCATGAGGCGGAAATAGCCGCCGCCGCTGCACGGGATGGTGCGCCCCAGCGCCTCGACCGTGCACATCGGGAACTCCACGAACGGCTCGCCGGCACGCGGCCGGAACGGGCCATGCGGTGCCTCGGGCATGCCGTAGAGGTCGTGATGCACGGGGAAGATGCTCGAGCTGTAGCGATAGCCCTCTTCCGCCAGCACGTCGAACGCCCAGAGATTGGTCCGGCCGATCGAGAATGTGGCGGCACGATAGCCCACGACGCTCTGGCCCGACAGGTCCTCGAGCAGCGCCCGGGTCCGGCGGATGTCGGCGCGGAATTCCTCGGGCGTCTGCGAGGTGACCAGATGGTGCGCCCAGCCGTGGCTCGCGACCTCGTGCCCCTGGTCGGCGATCCGGCGAATGAGCTGCGGATAGCGCTCGGCAACCCAGCCGAGCGTGAAGAAGGTCGCCGCCACGCGCGCGTCGGCGAAGATCTGCAACACGCGATCCGTGTTGCGCTCGACCCGGCGCTCGAATTCGTCCCAGCGGTCGCGCGCGACCGTATTGGCGAAGGCCTGGACCTGGAAATAATCCTCGACGTCGACCGACATGGCGTTGACGATCCGGGCATCCTCGCGCCGCGGCGCCTCGACGATCGGCGCGAACCGGGCGGGATCGATCGGCTGAGCCTGCGGCCTGACGGTCGATGGACTGAAGGCGTGCAAACTGGCCGTCACGGTTTCCTCCCGGCGCCGAGATTCACCTCAGAAATGTAGTCCGACAGGCTGAGAAGCGCACGCCGAAATGCCATGTCGTGCCGGCGCACACGTTCTTCGAGTGCCGCCAGGCGGATCTCGTGGTCGGAAACCACATGGTCCGGCGCCACCCGGCCGGCAGCGGCGGCAAGCGCCGTCGACATGCCGGTGTTGGTCGGATATGCGGCCCCGTTGCCCTCCGGCTGGCTCGAAGCGGTTTCCGCCTGCAGCTCCTGCGCCACTTCGCTCACATCCTCCTCGGTGAGCAGGTGCCGCTCGTCGAGGCAGAGATGCAGGAGAAGGCGCGCGCACAGCACGTTGATGCGGCGCGGCACGCCCTTGGTGTGGCGATAGATCTCGTCGAACACGCCGTCGGCGAAGCCCGGATCACCGGTCCAGCCCGCCTGCTCCAGGCGGAAGATCACGTAATCCTTGATCTCCGACTGCTCCATCGGCAGCAGATGGCACGAGGCGACCACGCGCTGCTGCAGCTGCTCGAGCGGACGGCTCGCGATCGCGTCGCGGAATTCCGGCTGCCCGACGAGGATCGTCTGCAACGGCGCGCCGTCGGGCACTTCGATGTTCGACAGCATGCGCAGCTCCTCGAGCGCCGGGAACGGCATGTTCTGCACCTCGTCGACGATGAGCAGGCAACGCTCGCTCGTCGAAGACGCCTCGATCAGCAGCCCCTCCATCTGCCGAAGCAGCGCCGCCTTGCCGCCTTCGGCCGGCATCAGGCCGAAGGCCGTCACGATCATGCGCAGCGTGTCCTCGGCATTGAGATGCGAGGTCACGATGCGCGCCACGCGGTATTGCTGCTGTTCCTGCAGACCCGCGAGCAGATGGCTCAAGAGCGTCGTCTTGCCGGCACCGACGTCGCCGGTGACGACGACGAAGCCCTCGCCCTGGCTGAGCCCGAAGGTCAGATAGGAATGGGCGCGGATATGTCCGCGGCTGCCGAAGAACAGATTCGGATCGGGCGTGAGCCGGAACGGATGGCTATGGAACCCGAAGAATTTCTCGTACATGAGCCCCGCTCAGAATTTGTGGCTGAGCCGGATGACAAAAGCGTCTTCGTCACTCCTGGTCGTGCCGTATTGATGGCGCCGGGTCACGTCAAAGGCGAGATCGGTTCGCTCGCTGAGTTTATGATCGAGATCCAAGCCGGTCAGCAGATTGACGTTCGAGCCGATGTTCTGCAGCGTGCCGGTATCTATCGTATGCTCCAGTTGGCCTATGAAGGTGACGGTGGTCAAGGGGCTGAGGTTGCGACCGAGCGTCCCGTTGATGCCCTGCGTCCGGTCGCTGCCGATCACGCCGCCGAAATCCCGCGTCTCGAACAGACCGTTCAGCGAGAAGAAATTGAGCCCGTGGCTGCCGCTGACGCCGAACTGGAAATTCCGGGCGCGGTAGACCGCGTTCACCAGATTGTTCCCCGTCTGGTTGGGTGCCGCGGGCAGCCCGCCGATCGGATTGACAAAGTTGCCGTTGGCATCGACGACGACACCCTGCAGCGAGCTCGCAAGCGACTGCTGCTGAGTCTGCACGACGACGTCGTAGGTCGCCGTCAGCGTCATGTTCGGCAGGATCTTGTAGGTGAGTGTGCCGTTCTCGTACGGCTTGTCGTAGCGACGGCCGTAGCGCAGCGTCAGTTCCGTGCGCGGCCCCGGCACCAGGTGGAGGCCGGTGCTCCAGAACACACCCGACAAGCTGCTCGACGAGAAGGCCGACTGGTTTTCCGCGAAATTGTCGTAGCCGACCGTGGCCGGCACCCGGAACATGGAGTTGATCCGGTACTCACTATCGATCTCGGCCGTCTGCTGGTTGAGATGCGTGTCGTTCCCGCGCGAGATGGCGTCCGACAGCCCCAGCCGCCAGGTGAGCTGGGTGAAGATGGAACCGCTCGCCAGCTCGGCCGCGATATTCTGCTGCGTGCTGTTGCTAAGGTTGTTCGGCGTCGCGTTGTTGCCGCCGTTGAAATAGGCGACCCGGTTCAGCGAGTAGGACAGGGTCCCGACCGCCCAGTTGCCGAACTTGTTCACGTACTTGGGGGTGATCGTCGCGTTGGCGACCTGGGTTTGGTTGCCGAGGCCAGAACGCTCAGTCGCAGCAAGCTGCCCAGTCTGCGCGATGTCCTCCTGGTCGATCGACCCACGCAGCTCGACGCTGAAGGCGTCCTTCACCACATCGAATTTGTCGACCGTCAGCAGATTCTGGCGATAGCCGTTGAGCTGGCTGTCGGCGGCGTAGAAGTCGCCGCTGACCGAATAGGTGCCGTTGATCTGGCTCCGTTCCGTCTTGCCGGTGACGTCGATCCCGCCCGATGGCGTCGTGATCCAGTCGGACTTGCGGCTGTTCTGGGTCAGGAACGCATTGTCGGTAAACGTGCCCTGCAGGCTGGCGTTCGGCTCGAAGACGAAGGCCGGCCGGCGCTGCTCCACCCCCTGGAGCGCAGCCTCGGCGCCCGGCGCCGCCTGGCCGAACGCGCGAGCACGGGTCCCGGGTGCCGCCTGGGCTCCGGAACCGCCCTCATCGGAGCCACCCTGCCCGCTCTGGGCGTCACCCTGGTCCTGAGCGGCACCCTGGCCGGCCGCGCCGGGCTGCAGCGTCGTGTTGGGCGTCCCCTGGATCGGGATATTCACGCCCTGCTGGTCGAACGCCCCCGGCAGCGTCTGCGCCATGGCCGGGACGGCGAGCAGCAGCGCGATAGAAGAAGATGCGAGCGATAGACGCGCGTCGAGACGTCGGCGCACCGCCGATGCCCCCCTTCGACGGGTCACGGTGACCACCCCTTCTTAGAACCAGCTCTGCGGAATGACCAGAATGTCGCCCGGCAACATGGCCACGTTGGCCGACAGATCGCCATCGTTCATGAGGTCGGTCAGGCGGACCTGGTACTTCGCTTCCTTGCCGTTCTCCTGGCGCAACAGGATCGCCCGGTTGCCGGCGGCGAACTGGGTGATGCCGCCCACCTGGATCATGACATCCAGCACCGTCATGCCGTCGTTATATTGCAGCGCCTGCGGCTTGGCCGCCTCGCCCACCACGCGCACCTGCTGGGCATAGGGCCCCTTGAACCCGGTGATCATGACCGAGACGATCGGGTTCTTGACGTATTTCTTGAGCTCGTCCTCGATCTGGTGCGCAACCTCGACCGAAGTCTTGCCGGCGACCGGCAGGCTCGGCACCAGCGGCAGCGTGATCTGGCCGTCCGGGCGCACCGGAACGGTCGTCGACAGGTCAGGATTGCCCCAGACGAAAACCTGCAGCGCATCGCCGGGGCCGATCAGATAGATCGGATGCGAGACGGCCGCTTCCTGACTGAGTTGCGGCGCCTCTGGATAGCTGGAGCAGGCGGCGACGGAAGCGAGCGCCAGTCCCTGCACCAGAATCGCAAACACTTTGCCCAACCGCGAAAATTCTGACCTCATTTCGCCCCCCAAGGCCGTCACCACAACGTCGCCGCGAATGATTCCATGAAATCGTTCACAGGCAGACCGCCCACCCCCGGGCGATGATGCCGTATGTTGATTGCATGGCATCCTTTCCGGCGAAAGAAAAGAAATTTGACGAAAAGGATTAAAATTTGGCATATCGACCGGGACTTTAGCACTCGGCTCACTTAACCGTCATTGACAGTGATATAGAATCCGCAAGATTGCGGCTGAACAGCGCGCCTGCGATCGACCGATGAACCTTCAGTTGCGCTTCCGCGACACTTTTTACGCGTGAGGAAGCGCTTCCCTTGCCGCAGAACCCTGCCGCCGGCGGCGACGGAACGACGCGCGCGACGGCCGTAACTCCCGCTCGCAGTTCCGTTAGGGGTATATTAATGATGGCGGCCTATTTGTATTGGCATCTAAGGGCTTAGCATTCAGAACTCGGCCCGCGAATGCGCCAGAAGGTTGTGGTTGATCAATGCAACATCTGCTGACAATGGTGTTGAGCCGCACGCCGGCTCTTTGGCAGCGGCGATGGCTGGCTGTTCTTGTGGCTTGGATCGTCTGCCTCGTCGGCTGGCCGATCGTGGCGCTCATCCCCAGCCACTACGTATCCGAGACGCAAGTCTACGTTGACACGCAAAGCCTGCTACAACCCCTGCTGAGCGGCATCGCGGTCGACGTCGACCCGGCCCAGCAGGTCGACATCCTGAAGCGGACGCTGACCAGCCGCTCGACGCTCGAGCGTGTCGTCAAGATGACGCAGCGCGACAGCGCGATGACGGATGCCCAGCTCGACCAGGCGGTCAATACGCTCCGGCAGAACCTGACGGTCCGCAGCGCGCAGGACAAGACCTTCACCATCAGCTACGACTCGCTCAATCCGAACCAGGCCTATCAGGTCGTCCAATCGTCGCTGAACCTGTTCATCGAGAGCAATTTCGGCACGATCCGGCAGAACCTCGACAATGCGCAGTCCTTCCTGCGCGACCAGGTCGCCCAGTACGACGAGCGCGTGCGCAAGGCGCAGGAAGCGCTGTCGGCCTACAAGCAGGCCAATCTCGATGTGCTGAACGGCAGCAACTCGTACGGCGAGCTCCTGGGCAAGACGCGCACCGACGTGCAGGACCAGGCGGCCCAGCTCGACGACCTCAACGCGCGGGCGGCCGAGCTGCAGCGCCAGCTTCAGGGCGAGCCGAAATATGCGGCGGCCACCACCACCACGACGCCGCTCGCCGATACGGGGCCTAGCCTCGATAGCCGGATCCGTGAGACTCAGGCACGGCTGGATGCGCTCCGGACGCACTATACGGACAACCATCCCGAGGTCATCAACACGCGCCGTCTGCTCGACGATCTCAAGGCCCAGCTGGCCCAGCAGCAGAAGTCGAACCCGGGCGCCGGCCAGCCGCTCGGCTCCAACGAGGTCTATCGCCAGGTCAAGATCCAGCTGGTCGAGACCGAGGCGCAGATTGCCGCCACCAAGAGCAAGCTCGATCGGCGCAAGGCGGAGCTCGCCACGCTCGAGCAGCAGGCGTCCAAGATGCCGGCGATCGACGCGGAGCTGCAGCGCCTCAACCGTGAATTCGAGACGGCACGCGCCAGCTACGAACAGCTCGCCTCGCGCCTGCAGGCCGCCAACCTGTCGGAGAGCCGCGAGAACCAGGCGGACAAGATCCAGTTCCGCATCATCGACCCGCCGCAGGTGCCGACGCGCCCCTCGGGCATCAAGCGCTCGCTGTTGCTGACGCTGGTCCTCGTCGGCGGCCTCGCCCTCGGCGGCACGATCATCCTCATCCTCGTAATCATGCAGAAGACCTTCGTCGACAGTCAGCACCTGGCGCGCGTCACGGGCTATCCGGTCGTCGGCACGGTCTCGCTTGCCCGGGACGAGCGCGAGGAGAACTCGCATATGGTGAAAACGGTGCTGTTCGCCGGCTGTGCGCTCGGGCTGTTCCTCATCTGGGGCGGCCTGATGGTGGTCGAACGGAACGTCGGCCTGCCGGCGCTGCTGCCCGGCAAGCTGCGCCACGACCAAACCGCCGTCCTGCTGCCGACCGACAGCCTTCAGCACCCCTCTCACACCGCTTGACCAGAATATGCGAGGCCATCAGCTCATGAGCGATATCGACAACGAGGGCCAGGTCGCGGGCCGGCGCCCTTCGCTTGTGGAACGCGCCGCGCAGGCTTTGTCCAACCAGGCCGGCGACGCCGCCTCGACGACGCCGGCGCGCAAGCAGCCGTCCAAGCCCATGGCGGCGCCGCGCATGCCCGCCTTGCCCAAGATCGACGAGGCGGTGGAGGCGGAGGCGCAGAAGGCCGGCAAGTTCGTCCACCTGAACCTCGACGCGCTGACGGCCCGCCACGTGCTGACGCCGCGCGGCGAGCGCAGCCGCATGGCCGAGGAATACCGCTCGATCAAGCGTCCGCTGCTGCAATACGCCCGCGCCTCGTTCAAGAAGCCCGAGCTCAAGGGCAATCTCATCATGGTGACGAGCGCCATTCCGGGTGAGGGCAAGACCTTCACGACCGTGAACCTGGCCATGAGCATCGCCAAGGAGCGCGATCTCAACGTCCTGCTGATCGACGCGGACCTGAGCCGCCCGTCGCTGGCATCCCGTCTCGGCATCGAGGAGAGCCTGGGGCTCACCGACCTGCTCGAGGACCCGAGCCTGGACGTGAGCCAGGTGCTGCAGCGCACCAACATCCGCAACCTGTCGCTCATCACCGCGGGCCGGCCGCACACCATGGGCACCGAGCTCCTGGCCAGCCGGCGCGCGGAAACGGTCATCAACGAGCTCGCCCGCCGCTATCCCGACCGCATCATCCTGTTCGATACCTCGCCGATCCAGGCGACGAACGAGGGCGGCGCGCTCGCGTCCGAGGTGGGCCAGGTCATCCTCATCGTCGAGGCGGAGCGGACGACCGAGATGGAGATCAAGGGCGCGCTCGAGATGCTGAGCGTCTGCCCGAACGTCATGCTCCTGCTCAACAAGACGAAAACCCGTTTTGGTCGGTACTACGGCACGTATTACGGCACCTATTACGGGCAAGATGCTGAGCAAGCCTGAGGGCCGGGAAGCGCGGAATCGTTTGACGCTGCCCCAACCGGGCCCCACTGGATCGGCGTCCGCGGGGTCGTCGATAGGGCTCGACCGCGAGCGCCTCACCCTGGCGGTCGCGGGCGCGGGCATTCTGCTGCTCCTGCTGCTGTTCCGCGGCACGGCCGGCTCGATCGTCCGGCTCTGGTACGACGACAACGCCTATAGCCACGGCTTCCTGATCCTGCCGATCGCCGGCTGGCTCGTCTGGCAGCGCCGGGCGGCACTCCTCGCGGCGGCACCACGGCCGACCGTCTGGGGCCTGCTGCCGCTCGCCGCCGCCGCCACCGCTTGGCTCATGGCACAGGTCGTGAGCGTCCAGATGGTGAGCCAGTTCGCCCTCGCCGCCATGATCGATGCCTTGGCGCTGACCCTGCTCGGGTTCCGGGCGTTCCGTGTGCTGGCGTTTCCGGCGCTGTTCCTGTTCGCGGCGGTGCCGTTCGGCCAGGGCGTCACGCCGCAGCTGCAGGCCTGGACAGCCAATATCGCGGTCCAGGCCCTGCGGGCGGTCGGCACGCCGGTGTTCCAGGACGGGCTGCAGATAACCACGCCGATCGGTAATTTCGCCGTCGCCGACGAATGCTCGGGCCTGCGCTTCCTCACGGCCACGATTACGCTCGCGATCCTGTTCGCGAGCGAGTTCTACCGCACTTGGGCACGCCGCGCGGCCTTCCTCGTCCTCGCGATCGTCATCCCGATCGTCTCGAACGGGCTCCGCGTCTTCACCGTCATCCTGCTGGCACACGCCTTCGGGCTCGAGTTCGCTGCAAGCGTCGATCACGTCATCTACGGCTGGGTCTTCCTGACGCTCGTGACCGGCGTGCTGCTGCTGATCGGCTGGAGCTTCCGGGAGGCGCCGGCCGCGGCCACCGCCCCCCGCCCCGCCGACCGTTCGACCACACGCCGTCCCGCGCGCGACGCGCTCGTTGCGGCCGGTGCCTTCGGCATCCTGATCGCGGCGACCGCGACCGACGGCGCACTCGCCCGGATCCCCGGCCCCATCGCCGACCTGGCGCTGCCTGCAGCCGGCGCGCCACTCGATGCGGCCGCGATCCAGGCCCTGCCCTGGCAGCCCAAACTGCCCGGTGCCGATGCGCGCCGGGTCGACCAGGAACTTGTCGATGGCCGGCCGGTGACGCGCGTCGTCGCCTATTACGCCTGGCAGCGCCAGGGTGCCAAGGCCGCGAGCGACGCGGCGAACCTGGCGCCGGACGACTGGACGCGCCTCAGCTTCGGCAAGGCCGACGTCTCGATCGACGGCCAGTCGGTCGCGGTCCAGCGCCTGGTTGTGGCGCACGGCCGCCAGCACTGGTTGATTTATGCATGGTATTGGGTGGACGATCGCTTCACCGGCAGCGCCGCCGCGTCGAAGTTGCTGCAGATCCGCGGCCTGCTCGCCGGGCGCAATGCGGGCGCTGCGATCGTCATGGCGGCGCCGTTCGACGGCAACGAGTCGCCGGCCGAGGCCGAGCGCGCGCTCACCCGCGCGCTCGCGCAGCAGGAAGGATTGAGCCGCGCGCTCGCGCACGCCGGCAGCATGTAGAAAGGGTGGCCTGAACATGTGCGGGATTGCCGGAATCTATCACGAGCGCGCCGACCGGGCGGTCGATCCGAGCCTGCTCGAACGGATGAACGACGCGATCGCCCATCGCGGCCCGGATGGCGACGGCATCCACCGGGCCGAGGGCATCGGCCTCGCCCATCGCCGGCTCGCCATCATCGACCGTGCCGGCGGCCATCAGCCGCTGTTCAACGAGGACGGCAGCGTCTGCGTCACCTACAACGGCGAAATCTACAATTTCCAGGAGCTGTTCGAGGAGCTGCGCGGGCGCGGCCATGTCTTCCGCACCCATTGCGACACGGAAGCCATCGTGCACGCCTGGGAGGAATGGGGCGAGGATTGCGTGACGCGGTTCCGCGGCATGTTCGTCTTCGCCATCTGGGACAGCCGGCAGCAGACCCTGTTCCTCGGGCGCGACCGGCTCGGCATCAAGCCGCTGCATTATTCGATCCTGCCCGACGGCACTGTCGTGTTCGGCTCCGAGCTCAAGTCCGTGCTTGCCCATCCCGAGGTCGACCGCAGCCTCGACCTGCAGGCGACCGAGGATTACTTCGCGCTGGGATACGTGCCGGACCCGAAGACGATCTATCGCCACGTCCACAAGCTGGCGCCAGCCCACACGCTGTGCATCCGGCGCGGCCGGCCCCATCCGGCGCCGCGCTGCTATTGGGATGTCCGCTTCGCCGAGACCAGCACGCTGTCCGAAGCAGACGCCGCGGTCGAGCTGGTCGAGCGCCTGCGCGAGGCGGTGCGCATCCGGCTCGTGTCCGAGGTGCCGCTGGGCGCCTTCCTGTCGGGCGGTGTCGATTCGAGCGCGGTCGTGGCGCTCATGTCGCAGGAAAGCGGCCGGGTGATGGACACCTGCTCGATCGCCTTCGACGATCCGGCCTACGACGAGTCCGGCTATGCCCGCCAGGTCGCGACCCTCTACAACACGCGCCATGCGAGCGAGACCGTGTCGGCCGACGAGGTCGATCTGGTCGACCGCCTTGCCGGCATGTTCGACGAGCCGTTCGCCGACAGTTCGGCCATGCCGACCTTCCGCGTGAGTGAGCTCGCCAGACGGCGCGTCACCGTGGCGCTGTCGGGCGACGGCGGTGACGAGCTGTTCGCGGGATATCGCCGCTACCGCTGGCACGGCTACGAGGAGCAGGCTCGCCGCCTCGTGCCGGCACCGCTCCGGCAGCCGCTGTTCGGCCTGCTTGGCCGCACATATCCGAAGCTCGATTGGGCGCCCAAGATGCTGCGCGCCAAATCGACCTTCCAGGCGGTCGCTCGCGACACGGTCGAGGGCTATTTCCACGGCGTCTCGGTCATCCCCGACGAGCTGCGCCGCTCGCTCTATAGCGACCGCATGCGGCGCGACCTCGGCGGCTACGGCGCGATCGAGGTGTTCCGCGCGCACCAGGGCAACGCGCCGGCCGACGATCCGGTGGCACTCGCGCAATATATCGACCTCAAGACCTGGCTGCCGGGCGACATCCTGACAAAGGTCGACCGCACCAGCATGGCGGTGGCACTCGAAGTGCGCGTGCCGATCCTCGACCATCACTTCGTCGAATGGGCGGCGACGCTGCCGCGCACGTTCCGCCTGCGCGGCGCGGCCGGCAAGGCGATCCTGAAGAAGGCGTTCGAGCCGCTCTTGCCGAACGACATCCTGTATCGGCCGAAGAAGGGCTTTTCGGTGCCGCTCGCGAGCTGGTTCCGCGGCCAGCTCGCCGAACGCGTGCGCGACACGGTCTGCGGTTCAGTCATGGCGGACAGCGGCCTGTTCGACCGGGCGACGCTGAAGCGCCTGGTCGAGGATCACCAGTCGGGCCGCAGCGACCATGCCGCCGTGCTGTGGTCGCTCATGATGTTCGACTCGTTCCTGCGCCAGGACGGCCAAGCTCGCGGTACCGGCCTCGGCTACGCCGCATGATTCGTGCGACCGCATCGGTGCTGCTGGCGCTCGGCCTGTTCGGCGCCGGCGTTGCCCCGGCGGAGGACCTGCCGCAGACGATCCGCCAGATGAAGCCGTCCGTGGTCGCGATCGGCTCCTTCAAGAAGGACCGGGCACCCTCGGCGATCGTCGATGCGACCGGCTTCGCGATCGGCGACGGGCTTACAGTGCTCACCAGCGCGCATGTGTTCGGTCGCAAGCTCGCGGATTTCGAGCGCTGGGTCGTGTTCGTGGGCCACGGCGATTCGGCCCAGATGCGCGAGGCGCAGGTCCTGTGCACCGACCGGGAGCACGACATCGCGACCCTGCGCGTCGCCGCCCCCAACCTGCCGGCGGCGAAGCTGGCCGGCTCCGAGGTCGAGGCCGAGGGGCGCGAGATCGCCTTCACCGGCTATCCGCTGGGGGCGATCCTCGGGCTCTATCCGTCGACCGCGCGCGGCATCATCGCGGCTCAAGTGCCGGCCGCGATCCCGCAGGGCAACAGCCATACGCTGAATGCCGAGACGATCCAGCGGCTGCAGCAGAATTTCGAGGTCTACCAGCTCGACGCCGTGGCCTATCCGGGCAACAGCGGCAGCCCAGTCTATCGCGCCGATAACGCAACAGTGGTCGGCATCATCGACAGCGTCTATGTAAAGCCGACCAAGGAAGCGGCTCTCGCCTCCGTTGTTGGCACGCCGAGCGGCATCACCTATGCCATCCCGATCCGCTATGGTCGCGAGCTGGCGGCGAAGCCCGGCTGCAGCGGGACCTGAGCAGCATCAAAACAAGGCAGGTCGACGTGGATACGGAACAAGGCCTTCGGGCAGTCCTGGCCGAGGTGCTGAACCTCGATGGGCGCGCCGCCGCACTTACCGCCGCGAGCCCACTCCTGGGCGCGCTGCCCGAACTCGACAGCATGGCGGTCGCCGCCCTCATCGCCGCGATCGAGGATCATTTCGCGGTGACCTTCGAGGACGAGGACCTGACGGAAGACACCTTCGCCACATTCGGTTCGCTCGCGTCGGTCGTGGCCGCCCGACGGATTGACTGAGACGGGTTGGCTGACATGTCCGACGTCGACGCGCTCCAGCCGCTCTATCTGGACGGGCCGAGCGGCGCGCTATTCGCCGCCTGGCACCGGCCGGTGGAGACAAAGCGCGGCACGGTGCTCTATCTGCCGCCTTTCGCCGAGGAGATGAACCGGTCGCGCCGGACCATCGCGGCGCTGGGCCGCGCCATGGCAGCGCGCAGCCTGGGGCTGTTCGTGCTCGATCTCCACGGCACCGGCGACAGCGCCGGCGGCTTCGAGGACGCGCGCTGGAACGGCTGGCTCGCCGATGCAGCGGCGGCCATCCGTCATATCGAGAGCGAGGGCGAACGGGTCATCGGCACGCTGGGCCTGCGCACAGGCGCGCTCTTGGCGCTTGCCAGCGCCAAGGCCGCCGGCCTCGAGCGGGTGCTCCTGTGCCAACCGGTCGAGAGCGGCCGAACCTATCTGACCGGCCTGCTGCGCAGCCGCGTTGCCGCCACGCAGTCGGGCGACGGACCGCGCGTCACCATGGCCGGGCTCCGCGCGATGCTCGCCGCGGGTACGCCGATCGAACTCCTGGGATATCCGCTCGTCCCGGAACTCTTCGCCGGGCTCGATGCGGCAGATCTGGCCGAAATCGGCGCAGGCTATTCGGGCCAGGTCGACTGGCTGCACCTGACGACGCGCCCTGACGAGGCCCTGCCCCAGCGGTCGGCCGATGCGGTCGTCCGACTCCGCGACGGTATCGCCGGCCCATTCTCCTGTCGGACCATCGAGGCGCCATCGTTCTGGCTGCTCGAAGAAACGCCCGTCGCCGATCAATTCGTTATCGAAACAGTCGAAACATTGCTTTCGCCCGGCAAGCGAGCCGCAGCCTGATGGCAGGACCGGTCACGTCCGCCTGGTCCGAGGAGGCGGTCACCTTCTTCTGCGCCGGCGACCGGCTGCTGGGTATTCTGACCCGGCCGCGGGCCAAGGCGGAACTCGGCCTCGTCATCCTGCCCGGCGGCCTGCAGACGCGGGTCGGCGCGCACCGGCAGAATGTCCTGCTCGCCCGCGCCCTCGCCGAACAGGGTGTTGCGACCCTGCGGTTCGACGGCCGCGGCATGGGCGACAGCGAGGGCGCGCATCCCGGCTTCACGGCGCTTGGCCCCGACATCGCAGCAGCGGTGGCGGCGCTGCGCGCGACCGTGCCGGAGGTCGGGCCTGTCGTGCTCTACGGCCTGTGCGACGCCGCAACGGCCATCGCCACCGGGCTGCCGCGCGTAACGGCCGACGGCGCGATCCTGGTCAATCCCTGGATCCGCAGTGCTGAGACCTTGGCAGCCGCCCACATCCGCAGCCATTACCCGCGCCAGGTCCTGTCGCCCAGCTTCTGGAAGAAGCTCATGACGGGGCAGATCAACCCCTGGACCAAGGCGCGGGAGTTCTTGGCGACCTTGGCCACAAGCCGCCAGCCTTCGGGCGACAACTCGCTCGCCGATCGCCTGCTCGCAGCACTCTCCCGCACCGACTGCCCGATGCTGCTGCTGCTGTCCGACCGCGACATGACCGCGGCGGAATTCGAGGGCGCGGTCGTCGCTCGCCTGCCGAGCCCGCCGCCGCCTCACCTCACCATCGCGCGGGTCGAGGGCGCCGACCATACCTTCTCCCAGGCAATCTGGTGGCAGAGTGCGCTCGACCATGTTCGGCAATGGCTCGCCCGACAGCCGCGCGATCGGGCCGAGCCCTGGCACTCCCGGGTTCGCCGATGATCCCGCTCTCGCCGCAGCTCGTACCGGCGACCTTCCACGGCCGCGGCGACGTGCCTTCGATCCTGGATCGCCCGCACAAGCTCTTTCTCACCGCCGGCCGGATGGCCTTTGCCCTCGGCCTCCGCCTCGCCGGCGTCAAGGCCGGCGACGAAGTGCTTATCCCCGCCTATGCGTCCGGATCCATGGTCACGCCGATCCTGCTTCAGGGTGCGACGCCAGTGTTCTACCGACTGCGGCGCGACCTCTCGGCCGACCTCGACGATCTGGCTGGCCGGCTCACGCCGAGGAGCGCCGCCCTGCTCGGCGTCAATTTCTTCGGCTTCGCACAGGATTGGGCGGCACTGCGCGCGTTTGCCGACCAGTTCGGCCTCCTGCTGGTCGAGGATTGTGCGCACGCGCTCTACGGGTCCTGGCGCGGCCAGCCCTTGGGCTCGTTCGGCGACTTCGCCATCGCGAGCCTGACCAAGTTCCTGCCGGTCTGGGATGGCGGATTGCTGGCGCTGAATGCCCTGTCGGCGCCGCGGGTCGCGACCCGTGCTCCGTCCCTGCGCTCGGAACTCAAGGCCGTCTACAACCTGCTCGAAGAGGCGAAGGATCACGGGCGCAATCCGGTCCTGCGGCCGCTGCTCGCAGCCCTTGAGCGCAGCCGGCAACAGACCCGCCGATCGAACAGCCCGGCTGCGGCCGGCGAATCGCTGCGGCGCGACGTTACCGGTGCCGTCGACCCCGCCCGGATCCTGGATGCGCCGGCCGCGATTTCGCGGTTCGTTGCGCGCCGGGCCGCCCGGCCCCGCATCGCCGAGCGGCGGCGCCAGGCCTATGCGCTCTATCAGGAAGGGCTCGCCGGCGTGCCGGGCTGCGCCATGCCGTTTCAACCGACGGCGGACGAGGTGCCGTTCATGGCGCCGGTCTGGGTCGACGACCTCGACCGCTGGCATCCGCGCTGGCTCGAGCGGCGCCTGCCCATGCAGCGCTTCGCCGAGTTCCTCTGGCCCGACCTGCCGGCCGACACCTGCCCGGTCGCGCGCGACCTGAGCCGCCACCTCGTCCAGTTTCCCTGTCACCAGGACCTGGAACCGGCGGAAATCCGCTCGATCATCGAGACGATCCGCACCGATCTCTCAAGTGCGCGCCGGGCGGCGTCGTGACCGAGGCCAGGCCGATGCGCTGGACGCTGCATCCCGTCAGCGACCTGCCGAGCCTCATGAACGACTGGCAGGCGCTGGCGGCACGGCTCGACCGGCCGCTGCCGCTCGATTTTGCGCTCGTCCAATGCCTGCTCGACGCGTTCGAGCCGGCCGATGTCCGCATCGCCCGGCTCGGCGACCCAACCCACGTCCGGGCAATGGCCGTGCTCGAGAGGCAGGCGCCGCTCGCCTGGCGCACGGCGAAGCTCGACAACGCGCCCCTCGGCCTCTGGCTCGCCGATCCGGCGCTGCCGCTGGGCAAGGCGCTCGACGACCTGCTGCGCGCCCTGCCCGGCCGGCCGCTGCTCGTCTCATTGACCGGGCTCGACCCGGCGCTGACGCCGCGGCCGGCCGAGACGGGCCGCACGCGGACGCTCGACTATTTCGCGACACCGGCAATCACCATCACCGACCGGTTCGAGCCCTGGTTCGCCGGTCTCAGCAAGAACCTGCGCCACAATTTGCGCCGCCAGACGAAGCGGCTCGCCGAAGCGGGCGTCGCGGTCGAGATCCGCTGCCTGACCGCACCGGCAGAAATGGCCGACGCCGTCGCCTGCTATGCCGCGCTCGAAGCCTCCGGCTGGAAGGCAGAGGCCGGGACGGCAGTGACGCCGGGCTCGCGCCAGGCAGATTTCTATCGCCGGCTGCTGGAGCACTTCGCCGCCGCGGGCGAGGCGCAGGCCTGGCAGATCCGCTATGACAGCGCGGTTGTCGCGAGCGACCTCTGCCTCAGCCGCGACGGCACCACGATCATCCTGAAGACGGCGTACAGCGAAGTGCTGGCCGGCAACCAGACCTCGCCCAACCAGACCTTACCCAGCCAGACCTCACCGGCCCAGCTCATGCGGCGCGCCATGTTCGAGGCCCTGTTCGACGCCCCGGGTGCCCGGCGCATCGAGTTCTTCGGACCGCTGAAGCCGTGGCATCAGACCTGGACCCGGGAAGAGCGGCAGCTCTATCACCTGAACCACTACCGCTGGGATGTACTGCCGCGGCTGCGGAGCCTGATCGGGCGATTGCGGCGCGGACCCGCCGCGGCGCCGTAGCCGCTTATCGCCGCAGGATCGCGCGCCGGGCGGTCCCGAGCAGGAACAGCTCCAGCGGGTCCTTGTCGCGCGACAATTTCCAGAGCAGGAAGATGCTGCCGCCGTAGGACAAGACGCCGAGCGCGATCGCGGCGCCGCATTCCCGGAAATTGGCGATCGTGCCCGGCGTCGATGCCTGCCAGCCGTAGCCGGACGCCCACAGCACGATGGTCATGACCAGCGTCGCGACAAGCGGCCGCCACAGTCGGTAGACGATCTCGCCGACGGAAACCTCGACCGAACGCATCGCGACGACGAGGAACAGCACGCCCTCGAAAGTCATCAGGATTGCGGTGGCACCAGCGACCCCCAGCATGCCGAACTCGTGGGCCATGACGGCGCTGCCGATGACGCCGACCACCGCCGAGGCCGCGATGATCCAGAAATTGTTCCGGATGTTGCCGGCCGCGTTCATGACCGTGCTGCCGATCGCGGTCAGCAGGTAGAACGGCGCGCTCGCCGAGATGATCTGCATGATGCCGACCGCGTTGCCCCATTTGGGGCCAAGCGCCACGTCGACGATATAATTGCCGACGGCCGAGATGCCGATCGCCGACGGCAACGCGATCAGGGCCATGACCCCGATGGTACGCGCGAAGGCCGGCCCGAGGTTCGTCCCCTGGTGTCGCGCCATGGTGAAGCCCGCGAACAGCGCGCGACAGATCGGATAGATGAACTCGCTGATCGGCAGCAGGCCGATCTCGGACGCCATGGTGAAGATGCCGACCGCGGCCGGATCGAAGAACCGGCCGATGACCATCGTCCAGCACCGGTCGCGCGCCAAGGTTGCGATGCTCGACGCCCAGGTCCAGAACGAAAAGCTGGAAATCTGCTGCCAGCCGTGCATCGAGAACTTGGGCCGGTACGGGTGCAGGACATAGGTCGCCGCCAGCCGCACGAGCCGCAGTGCCGTGATGCCCGCGACCAGGCCCCAATAGGTCTTGAACACCATGGCGCAGGTGATCGTGACCACGACCCCGACCAGGCGCGGCAGCAGGAACAGCTGGAAATCCTTGTCGAAGCGCATCGCGCGCCGGAAATCGACGACACCGATATTCTCAAAGCCCTCGAGAACGGTGAGCACGGCCAGGACATGGAGGACGGGAACGATGCGCGGCTCGTTGAAGAACGCCGCCGCGAGCGGCGCGCTCAGGGCCACCAGGATGCCGTTGATGGTGCTCCGGAGGATGCCTAGCGTGAATGCCGTGTCGTGCAGATGGTCGCTGTTGCCGCCGATGCGGATGATCGCATCCTGGAGGCCGACCGCCGAAATCGAATCGAATGCCGCAACATAGGTCGTCGCGATCGCGACGATGCCGAAATCCTGCGGAACCAGCACTCGCGCGAGGAACAGCGTGCTGATGATCCCGAGGCCGCGCGTCACCAGGCGCCAAAGGACCATCCAGCCCGCGCCGACAGCGGTCTTATGGGCGATAGAAATGGTTCAGCTCCACTGTCAGGTTCTTCGAGGCCAGGTTCTTCGAGGCCGAGGGTCGGATACACCCACGCTCGGTGGAAATCCACCGCCGATGGTGGATTAGCACAGAGTGGTTAACGGTTTTCTCAATCGAAGAAGGCGGGCGAAACGTCGGACGGCGAGAGGCCGACGAACTCGACCGTATGCCCGGGCCCGACTGTGAGCACCGTCGAACCGCTCTCCGCCTTGCGGCCGGTCGCGATGATCTTGCCCAGGTCTGTCTCGCTCCCGATCAGGTGCACGTGATCCCTGCCGGGTTTGAACCCCTCGATGCGATCGACCGCCGTGTCGGTCGCCGCCAGATCGATCTGGGCACGTCCCGCGGCAAGGCCGAAATAGTTCTGGCCGGCAGCACCCGCCATCGCGGCATCGCCGGCGCCGGCGAAGAAATAATTGGCGCCCTTTGCGCCGATCATGGTCGTGGCACCGCTGCCGCCGACCATCACCGTGACGCCCGGCATGCCCTGCAGCGTGATTTGGCCGGCACCGCCGATCAACATGCTGTGTGCGGTCTTCGCCGCCAGCCGGCCGCCGCCCGGAGCTGGATAGAGGATCTCGTCATCCTGCAGGACATGGCCGTCGGCGAAGCGCGGATTGATGTTGAAGGCATTGCCGTTCGAGAACGCCTTCAACATGTCTTCCGCATTGGCGGAGAGGAAGGCGAAGGCCCGGAGCGCCCGCGGCTGCTGCGTCACCGAAAACAGGCTCGCCGTAGCCGCGCGCGCGATCGCGGCGTAGTCGTCTTTCGACTGCGGCGTGCCGTCGAGCTTGGTCGGCGCGGGCTTGCCGGCGAAGTTCAGGTTGTAGAGCTTCTCCCAGGTATTCACCGGCTGCTTGGTCTGCGGATCGATATAGGCCGAGTAGTAGTCCGGCCCGTGCAGGGGATTGAACCCTTCGGCGCCATGGGTGAAGCGGCCCGCGACGAAATTCGTCATCCAGGCGGCAAACTTCCTTGCCGGCTCCAAGCCGCGCCGCGCTTGCGTGCTCATCGTGATGGCAAGGAAATCCTGCTGCCACGGTGCGACCGTGGTCTTGTCGTAGGGGTTCTCGACGAAGCCCTCGATCGCGCCGGTCGGAAGCATGGCTCGGTCGACCAGATAGGTCTGGGTGAGCGCCGCCATGTTGTTGTCGAAGACCGACTGGAAATAGGCCTTGAGCGGCTCGTCGTCGGGCGCGATCCAGGAAGCGTTCGCGATCTCGCGCAGGCTCCAGGCGACGCCGCGCACCTGGCTCAGCGCCAGAAGCAACCCGGTCGCGTCCTTGCGGTAGTCCGGATCCTGGCACAGCACGATCCAGTTCGCCTCGGCCAGGAGTTGATCCAGGTAGAAATGGCTGCCGGTCGTCAGGTACGGCACATACGCCAGGTCCGGTGTATGTGCATTGTCCAGTTCCCAGCCGGAATTCGGGTCCACAAAGCCGCCGGGTACGCAGTCGACGGTCTTGCACCGCGGATCCAGAAAAAGGCGCGGATGGTTGAGCGCCGAGACGATCCGGCCGTCGAGCTCGCGGACATGCCAGGGGATCGACCCGGCCGCGTCGGCGGCGGCCAGCATGAGCGTCCGGGCGTCGGAATCCTGGGAGACGAGATAATTAGCCGCCCAGTCGGTCGTGGGACCAATATCGGCGCGGCCGCCGGTCGTAGCCATCTTGCGCATCACCGGCCCGGCACCGAGCGGCTCGCCCTCCGCCTTGGCAACCGAGGTCAGCCCCTGCCTGAGCGCGTCACGCGACACGCCCAGCGACAGGTCGAAGTCGGGCACCGCGCCGGCCTTCTCGAGATAGCCGACGTCGAGCACGACCGACGGCATCGGCGTCTCCCGGTTCCAGAACACCTTGTGCCATTCCTGGAACCGGCGATGGTTGAGGAGCGGCGATTTCCAGGTGGCCATGCCGCTCTGCGTGACGGTGGCGCTATAGACGCTCGGCTGCGGGAACAGGTAGGCGAGATCGTTGGACATGATCACGTCCGTCCTGACCCCGCCGTCCGCCGTCGCCCGGATGTCGAACGTGATGCGGAAGTTCGGCATGATCCGCTTGCTGACGCGATATTCCGAAGCGAGCGGGCCGCTGAGCCAGGTGGTGATCGAGCTATCGGCGGCACTCGATTCGAGCAGGCTCGCCGCATCGACCGACAGGTCCGGCAGGCCGCTCGTCGCCGGGAATTCGCGCCGCAGCAAAAGATCGTAGCCATGGGCGAGGATCGTCTGAGGCGTGATCAGCGCGCCTGAGGGCGTGCCCGACCGGGCCGACAGCATGACGGCGACGTTGGCATCATGGGCGAGCGCCGGCGCCTCGAGGCTGATCACGGCATGCTTGACCGACCGGTCGGGGTAGCGGGCCTTGATGTCGGCCTGCACCGCCACTGTGCCGTTCTGGGTCTTCGCTTCCAGCACGTCGCCATCCGGGAAGTCTCCCGGCGCGAAAGCCTGACCGAACGTCACGACCCGCGACGGCAGATCAACCTGCGTGTCGTTCCGGACCAGGACGGCCACGATTTCGCCGGGCTGGCTGGGTTTCGGCAGCGCGGGGGCGAGAACGGGGCCGCCACGGGGAGCATCGCCACCGCTGCTCTTGGCGGAAAACGCCGAAATATTGACGGGCTGCAGGCTCGGCAGCAGGACCCCGGCGCCATCGATGAAGAAGACCGCAGGCACTCGGTGCATGGTGATCCGCTGGGCGCTGGCATGCTGGTCCTCCAGCGTCACGCTGCCGTCCTTCTCCACGACGAACCGGTGCAACCACCAGGAATAGAGCCAGACCTTGACCGGCGTCTGCCCATCGCCGGTGACGGAGATGGCGCCGTCGGTCTTGGGATCCGGCACCGTGATCGCGCCGTCCTTTGCATCCGCGATGGAGAAGATGATTGGCGGCGAGGCGGCGTAGACCGCCGGCACCGGCAGCGAGAGGCCGACCCATAGCAGCGCGATCAGCGGCAGGACGTATTTGCCCAAGCTATCCATCCGGCAGAGAATCAATGCGTTCCTCATCAGCGTGCGATGGAAACGGTCCGCGTCCGACCTTTGGCCGAAACTATGCGAAGCGCCCCAGTCTCAAGCAAGCTGAAGCACCTTTCGCTTTCGGTTTGGTGAAGGAACGGGCCAACTGGCGCGTTAAAATGCCGCCGTTGATGGAAAATTCGCCGCAAAGACCGCACTCGAACCGCTGGCGACGGCGCCGAATCGCTGGCGTTGGCACCGAATCGGATTGGGGCCCATTCATCCGGCCGGCCCTGCGGCGATCACGTGGCGAAAGACCTGTTCCAACACCTCGGCCTGCACGGCCGGCGACAAATGCCGCTCGGCGAAACGGCGGGCGTTTGCACCGAGACGCACACGAGTCTCGGGCTCGTCGATGAGGCGCTGGATCGCGGCCCTGAGCGCCGCCGTATCACCGCATGGCACCAGCAGGCAGGTCTCGTCGGGCACGACATAGTCTTGGATGCCGGGCGAGTCGCTCACGATCAGCGCCTTGCCCATCGCCATCGCCTCGACCAGCGTCGTAACCCCGCTCGCGTGGATCGCCGGGGTGAGCGGCACGACGACGAGGGTCGCCTCCGCCAGCAGGCGGCGATACTCGACGTCGGGCAGACGGCGCGACAGCACCGTGACGTTCGGATAGGCCGCGCGATCCACGCGAACCCCGCTCGACTTGATCAGGATCGGCGCTGCGATGCCGCGCGAGGCCTCGAGCAGCGTCGCGAAATCGCGCGCAGCGTCGTCACCGATCGACAGGATCGCCCCATCCTGCGGAGGCGCCTCGGGCTCATAGAAATCGAGATCGACGTCGGCCGGCAGGAACTGTAGGAAACCATGCGCCGGCCAGCGCTTTTCCACGTAGGCGACTTGGTTGGAGCCGAGCAGGACGAGCCCATCGGCGCGCGGGATCACGAAGTCGAGCAGGCGTTCGCGCAGCCGCCAGGCTTCGGTCAGGCCGACGTCATGGATAACGACCCGTCCCTTGAAGCGGAACAGCCGGCGCAATAGCAGCACGAGAAGCGCGCTCGATTCGAAATAAGCGACGACGACGTCGACCCGGCGCTCGAACAGGAGGATGCGCAGCGCCCGCAACGGATCGAGCGCACGAAACAGCGTATGGCCTCCGGCAAACGGGTTCCACGGCCAGTCGAACGGATCGATCAGCTTCGCGTCGATGCCACGCTCGGCCAGGATCGTCAGGACACGCCTCAAATCCTCGGCCCCGCCCCGCCGGAAGGCTGCCCATTGCGGACCGAGCTTGCCCGCCGGCACGATCAGGATCTTGAGGCGCCTCGCCTGAACCGGACCAGGCGTCACGAACCGGCGTCGAACAATGCCAGGAACGCCCGCGCCTTGTGGCGCCAGTCAGCCGCCGCCGCCGCCGCGTGGCCGCCGTCGCGCAGCCGTTCGCGCACGATGGGATCGCGCCGCATCTCCAGCATCGCCGTCGCGATCTGGTCGACCGAATTGCCGTCGACCAAGAGCCCGTTCACACCGTGCCGCACCGCATCCTTGCTGCCGCCGTCGCTGCCAGCGATGACCGGCAGGCCGCAGGCATTCGCCTCAAGGAACACGAGGCCGAAGCCTTCGGTATCGCCGTTGGGCAATTTGCGGTTCGGCATCACGAACACGTCGCCCAGCGCGTAATGGTCGACCAGCTCGTCGTCGGCGACCGAGCCCGAGAAGCTCACGAGCCCGGCCACGCCGCAGTCGGCTGCAAGCGCTTCGAGCGCGCCGCGATAGGGGCCGTCGCCGACCACGAGCAGGCGGCTGTCGGGAAACTCGACTGCGATCTTGGCGAGCGCGCGGATGGTCTGGTCGATGCCCTTCTTCTCGAGCAGCCGGCACACCGAGACGAACACGAACGAGCCCTCGATACCGTAGCGCGCAACCAGGTCGGGCCGGCGCTCGACCGGCCGGAAGCGCGCCACGTCGACGCCGTTCTCGATCAGCCGGATCCGGTCGGCCGCCTTGTCACCCAAGAGCTCGGCGACTGCCCGCGCCGTGAAGCGGCTGACCACCACGATGTGATGAGCGGCCATCAGCGCCCGCCGGCGCCGTTCCTTGGTCGAGTCGTAATCGTCCTGGGTCGTGATCTCCTCGCCATGGACATAGACCACGCGGGTGATCGACGGGAGGAGCCGCAGCACGCCGAATACCCAGGCGCTCGCGACCAGCTCGCCGATACACACGACGGCGATGCGGTCGCGCATCAGGCTGCGGACGAGCGTCGCGAGCAGCCCGGCCCGAATCGAGATGTCCTGCAGGAGGAAGCGCAGGCGGCGCAGGTGCCGCGGCACGGCATCGCCGATCACCGTGCGCAGCAGGCCCAAGCGGATGACCGGATAGGGCGCCAGCCGATCATGCTCGCGCCAGCCGATGAGCGGCAGCCCGTCCTGATAGCTGATGCGCGGCGCCACCACGACGATGCGGCCGCCGGCGGCGCGCGCGAGCGCGTCGTAGACGATGCCGGAGCCGCCGCGCACCGGCGGCAGGTTGTTGGTGATGAGAAGGACCCGCTTCTCCGCCATCGCCTCAGCCATCGGCCAACAGCGCCGGCAGTTCGGGGGACGCGACGAAGCGGACCCGGAAGCGGTTCGCGAGCATGTCCATGATGGCCGACAGACGATCGTAGAACGCGTGCAGATCGGCGCGGCTCTGCACGTAGGGGTTCTGCCCGACGCTGAGCGAGGAGCTGTGCAGGCTGAGCGCCAGGACCGGTTCCTTGCGGCGCAGCAGGCTGCGGGTCAGCCGTTCGGCGGCGGCGACGTCATTGCCCTCGGGCGAGAGCGTAATGCGTTCGGCAAAGCGCGTCCGCGCCATCAGGCCAGGCATGATCTGCTGCTTTGGCACGGCACTGAGCCGGCGGTAGAGATGTGCCGCAGTCCGGCCGCCCCAGCCGACGATGCTGCGGCACAGCGGCACTTCCAGCACCCGGCGCCGGCTGCCGAACCAGAACGTGTTGTAGTCGTCGGCGCTGAAGTCCGGCCCCTGCTCGTCGGCGAACGATGTGCAGGGCGCCATGCTGGTGTCGACCTCGAAGCCGTATTTCTCGAGCAAGGCCGGCGTATAGGGGCTCAAGCCGTAGCGGCCGGCGCGATAGACCGTCGGGTCGGTGCCGAAGCAATGGCGGAACAGACGCATCAGCTCGACGAGCTTCGCCTCTTCCAGTTCCGGGCCGAGATTGGTCACGAAGGAATTGCGGATCTCCGGTGCCTCGGTCAGCGGCGGCGTGACCCAAGGATGCTGCTGAACGCCGACACGGCACTGGCCGCGCGCGACCCGGGCGCTAAGCGAGGCGACGATGCTCTCGTCCTGCAGCACTGGATAGGTCAGGAGATAGGTCGGCACGGCGCCATAGGCCCCGAGGATGGTCTGCAGGTCGGACAAGTGGCGCATGCAGGTGAGATCATAGGGCTCGCCGCGGACCGGGCGCAGCCAGGCGAAATCCTCCTCCGCATCGATCAGCACGCAGCACAGCGGTTGCGTTGACGGCGCGCGCGCGCAGGCCGGACGGACCTGAGGAAACGGACTGTTGTTCTTCGGAGGCTGAAGCATGCGCATCGCTATCGATGGAGACAAGGTCCGTTAGAGGCTTCACCCGTTTCAGCGCACCCCTCTCCGGCAGGTCGCTCACGGTTCGGTCGGCATAGATCCCAGTTCTTGCTGAACAAAGCGTTGATGCCGCGATTGTTGCCGCGACCGGGCACGCCTCGTCTAGAGGCTCCGGCCGACGCCTGCAAGTCCCATCGGCGCTGAACGGAGGAGAGACCGACCTTTGCCAAGCGGGTCCGATCCGTGGATGATCCAGCAAAGCCGCATGAGCCGGAGGTTATCCGAGATTCGCGCCTCGCTTGCAATCGCGTCGCTCGCGGCCCTGCTCGCCGGGCTGGCCGTGCCCTCGGCCGCCCGCGCCGACGGGCCGGCGTGGCCGGACTACCAGGTGATCATGTGGCAGAACCAGACGCCGGCCCGGCTCGACGGCTTGGCACGCCTTGGCGTGACGGCCGGCACGATCCACGGGCGCCACGGTCCGATCGCCCCCGACGAAATCGCGCGCGAAACCGCCCCGTTCCGCGCGCTCGGCCTCGGCTGGTACGTCGAGAACATCGCGACCGACTTCTATTCGGCCTATCACCGCTGGCACCCGGATCGGCCGGTGACCTGGCTGTTCGACGAGGCGAAACGGCTCCACCGGCAAGATCCTGCCGATCTCACGCCCTTCATCCGGACGCCAAGCCTGTCCGATCCCGCGTGGCTCGCCCGCATTGCGACGCGGCTGAAGCAGCATGTCGCCGCTTTCGGCCAGCCGCGCCCGCTCTTCTTCAACCTGGCCGACGAGGCGGGCACCGGCGACCTCGCCGCCGCCTGGGACTTCGACTTCGCGCCGGCTTCGCTCGACGGCATGCGGGCCTGGCTGCAGCAGCAATATGGCTCGCTCACCGCCCTCAACCGGGAATGGGACAGCCGCTTCACCAGCTGGTCCGCGGTCGTGCCGATGACGACCAATGAAGCATTGCGCCGGCCGGACGAGAATTTCGCCGCGTGGGCGGACTTCAAGGAATGGATGGACGAGGCATTTGCCCGTGCCGTGCGGATAGGCACCAACGCCGTCCACGCGGCCGACCCGGCGGCGCTGGCGGCACTCGAAGGCGCCCAGATCCCGGGCTGGGGCGGCTACGACTACAGCCGCCTCGCCGGCGCGGTCGACGTGATGGAGATGTATGATTTCGGCAACAACGTCGAAATCGCCCGCGCGCTCAATCCACAGCTGGTCGTGCTCCATACCTCCACGCTGGCGGACGCGTCGCAGATCCGCGCAATCTGGCACGCGCTGCTGCTGGGCGGGCGCGGCCTCATCCTGTGGGACGAGAACGGCGCGTTCGTCGACCAGAACGGGGCGCCGACACCGCGCGGCCGGACGCTCGAGGTGCTCACGACGGAACTGCGCTCGGGGCTCGCGGCACAGCTGATCGCGAGCCGGCCGGCCCGGGATCCGGTCGCCATCCTCTATTCGCCGGAGAGCCTGCGGCTCCAGTGGCTGCTCGACCGCAAGGCCGACGGCAAGCCCTGGGCCGAGCGTCAGGCCGAGACCGAATATGACGAGGACAATCCAGTGCGTGCGGCGACGCGGCGCGCGGCCGGGCTCCTCTCGCACCTGGGCGTCTCGCCGCAATGGCTGACGCCGGACAGGATCGAGACGGGCGCGCTCGAGGCCGACCGGATCCGCGTGCTGGTGCTGCCGCACACCATTGCGTTGTCGCCGGCAGAGGCGCAGCGGATTCGGAAATTCCTCGCCCGTGGCGGCACGCTGCTCACCGACACGATGCCTGGCGCATTCGACCGGCACGGGCGCCGCGTCGAGCGACCGCCGCTGGCCGACCTTGCTGGTCGCGGGCGCTTCCTGCTGCTGCCCGATCTCATGCAGGACCGGGCGCCGGGCGATCCGCTGCCACTCGTCCGGCTCCGGCGGATCCTGGCAACCGCGGGCGCGCCGCCGCCGTTTACCCTTTCGGCGGCCGATGGCAGCACCGCGGCCGATATCGACGCGCGCGTCTTCCGCGACGGCGATGCTGTGATCGTCGGCCTGCAGCGGGACGGAGACGGCTCAGCGGAACAGCCGCAGGCAATCACGCTCGAGCTCGCCGCCCCCGCCTATGTCTACGACCTGCGCCGGCCGGGCCTGCCCCAGCGCACGACCCGGCTGACGCTGGCGCCGGAGGCGACCAGCGCCGCCATCCTGGCGCTGCTGCCGGCGCCACCCCCGCCCCTGTCGATCGAAGGACCGGACCGGCTCGCGCCCGGCGGCAGCGCCGACTTCACCATCTCCGAGAAAAGTTCGGCGTGGCGTGGCGGACGGATCGTTCATATCGAGCCGATCGCGCCGGACGGCACGGCGCTGCGCCAGGGCACAGCCAATCTGGCGCTCGACGGCAAGCGCACCGTCTGGCGCTTGGCACTCCCCGCCGATGCGACGCCAGGGGCCTGGACCATACGGCTCCGCGACATGTTCGGCGGCGCCGAGCTCATGCACGGCATAGACGTATCGAAGGTTGCCGACAAACCATCCGACGACTGACGCTGGTTGTCCGGCTCGATCCGACGCAGTACAGTCGCGGTCCCGAGCGACCGCGCCCGACGCGCAAAGCCGCTCCGGGACTTTCCTTGCGGAGATTGGGTGCTGCCATGACGGTCTCGATGTTCTGGACGGCCATGCGGGTGCGGTTCGTCCTGGTCCTCGCCGGCCTGATGCTCACCCATGCCGGCTTCGCCGCGAGGCTCGATGTCGGCCCCGGCAAGACCTACAAGATGCCGTCGGAGGCTGCGGCCGTCGCCAGGGACGGCGATCATATCGAAATCGCGCCCGGGCAATATTTCGACTGCGCCGTCTGGCGCGCGAACAATCTGGTGATCGAGGGCACCGCGCCCGGCGTCGTCATCACCGACAAGACCTGTCAAGGCAAGGGCCTGTTCGTTATCTCGGGCAACAACACGACCGTCCGCAACCTGACGCTCACGCGCGCCCGCGTGCCCGACATGAATGGCGCTGGCATCCGGCTGGACAGAGGCAGCCTGACGGTCGATGGCGTCAAGTTCATCGACAACCAGGACGGCATCCTGGGCGGCGGCCCGGGCGACACGGTCATCATCCGCAACAGCGAGTTCGTGAAGAACGGCGTCTGCGCCCCGGTCTGCGCCCACGGCATCTACGTCAACAACGCCGACCTGCTGCAGGTCGAGAGCTCACACTTCTCCGATACACAGCAGGCGCATTCGATCAAGTCGCGCGCGCGCCGGACCGTGGTCACCGGCTGCACCATCACCGACGGTCCGACCGGGACCTCGAGCTACCTCATCGACATCCCGAACGGCGGTGCCGTCGTCGTGCGCAGCAACATACTCGAAAAGGGGCCGAAGTCGGACAATCACACGACGGCAATCGCGATCGGCGAGGAAGGCGTCACCCAACCAACGCAGGAGATCACCGTCACCGACAACAGCTTCCGCAACGACGGCAACTACCAGACGCTGTTCGTCTGGAACAACACGGCGACGCCAGCCGCGCTCAAGAACAACAAGCTCTTGGGTTCCGTGGTCCCACTGAGGGGCGACGGCTCGGCACAATGAGCCCGGCCGAGCGGGTAGCCAGGCATCGAAATTTCGAAATCTTAAATCGTTAGCAAATCTTCCCCCTCCCCGAGTCGGCGCAAAAGCGGCGGCATCCTGGCGCCGGCTGTTCTTGGGCGAGCCGGTGTCGTAGACCGCGGCGTGAGCGGCCTAGATGGTCATGTCGCGCGGTTTCGGCTTTAAGCTTTAAGCGGCGGGTTCTTCACGGGACGAGCAGCGCATGTTCGAGTTCTCCAAGATTGTCGGATTGCTGCTTCACCCGAGCCTGCTCATTTTACTGTCGTGCGTGGTCGGGCTCCTGTGCGCCCTCGTCCGCCGCACGGCGCGTCTCGGCCGCGCCTTGTTGATGGTGAGCGCCGCATTGCTCGTGTTCGCCGCCCTGCCCATGAGCGACTGGCCGATCGAGATCCTGGAGGACCGCTTTCCCGAACCGACCAGGCTGCCCGACCATGTCGACGGCATCATCGTGCTGGGCGGCGCCATCAATCTCGGCGTCTCGGCCGAGCATGACGCGCCCACGCTCAAGGCGGGCGCCGACCGGATAACAACCTTCCTCGCCCTCGCCCGCTATTTTCCCGGTGCCAAGCTCGTGTACACCGGGGGCTATGGCGAGGCTGACGTGGCACGCGATCTGTTCGGCGGCCTCGGCCTCGACCTCGATCGCGTCACGTTCGAACGCAAGTCGCGCACCACCTGGGAGAACGCGCTGTTCTCGAAACGCCTCGTCCAGCCGGCCGAGGGCGAAACCTGGCTGCTCGTCACCTCGGCAATCGATATCCCGAGGGCGGTCGCCTGCTTTCGTGCGGTCGGCTGGCACGTAACGCCCTGGCCGGCCGGCTACTTGATCCAGCACGACCGCGACGCCTATCTGCCGAACCTGCCGCAGGGGCTCGCCAACCTGGACTGGGCGACCCATGAATGGCTGGGCCTCGTCTATTATCGGCTGCGCGGCTGGACCGACACATGGTTTCCGGCGCCGGAGCGGGGCGGCCAATCCGTCTAGCGTTTGGACGCTCACCGACCGCGCCGCAGCGCCGCCTTGAGCGCGTCGGCCAGCGGCGAGGCACGCAACAGGAAGAGCGCGATGCCGAACGGCCCCGCGCCATGGCGGATCGCCCGCAGCAGCAGAGCCAGTCCCCGGCGTCGCCAGCCGTCCCGATAGGCGTTGCGCCCCATCCGTTCATAGATGCGCCGCAGGATCCGATGGCGCTCGGCCCGGGTCAGCGCCGCCCGGTGCGCCTCGACATGGGCCAGGAGCCTGGGCAGCCAATCCGTGATCGAGAGGCCGCGGTTCCGGTCCATATAGCTGCCGATGCTCCGCCGGTAGCGCACCAGGATCTCGGGCAAGGCGACCACTTCGCCGGCGAAGGCGAGCCTGAGCCACAGGTCCTGGTCCTCGCCAACGCGGAGATCCCTGTCGAAGCCGCCAAGCCGGCGTGCCACCGCCGTATCGACGACGGCGCAGGGCGTGCCGACATAGACGTCCTCCAGCATGCCTTTCCAGGCATCCGGCCCGCTCGTCACCACGCAGCCGTCGTAGACCGTGCCCTCGGCGACGCCGTCGCGCACCCAGATTGCATTGCAGCAGCAGAGCACCGCGCCCGGCGCGGTCATGAGGGACGCCACCTGCCGGGCGAGCTTGTCGGGCAGCCATTCGTCGTCGGCATCGAGAAAGGCGGTGTAGCGTCCGGCTGCGGCGGCGAGCCCCGTGTTGCGCGCTGCGGCCGGCCCCTGGTTGCGCTCGTGCCGGATGACCCGGAGACGCGGCTCTTCGGCCGCGAGCCGCTCGACCAGGCCGATCGTCCCGTCGGTGCTGCCGTCGTCAACGATCAGGATCTCGAGCGCCTCGTAGGTCTGCGCGCGTACGGACGCAAGCGCCGACAGGATCGTCCGCTCGGCATTGAAGGTCGGGATGATTACCGAAATCAGCGGCGATGCGTCCGGCCGCCGGGCCATCATCCCCTCACCCTTTGCCCAAACCCGCTTGCCCGGCCCCGCTGTTGCGGAGGCTTGCCGGGCAACACGCTACCGATGATAGAAATTTTCCATCGGCTGTCCATTCATACGGCACCTTGCGCGATCGCGGCATGGTTTTGTTAAGGAAAACGCGCGACGCTGCGGCGCGTCGCGCCCGGTGACCGTCGTGCAAGCTCTGCCGTCCTGGCCATTTTGCTTGGCGGCGTGTGTGTGATGGGGGCATGTCGGAGCGGGTGTCGGCGGTTGGCCCCTGAGCGGCTGGCCGCAGGTCCGGGTTAGCGCTAGGAGAGAGAGATGCGGATTGCGGTCATCGGGACGGGGTATGTCGGTCGCGTCTCTGGGGCTTGCTTCTCGGAGTTCGGCGCCTCGTCCCGACGCGGCGACGACCATGCCGACCGCATCGTCGTCGACTTGCGCAACATCTTCGGCTCTGCCCGCGTCGCCCGCCATGCGTGACCTGCTGATCGCGTTCTTCCTTCTGGGCAGTCTGCCGGTAATACTGGCGCGGCCCTATGTCGGCTTCATCATGTGGTTCGTGGTCTCCTTCATGAACCCGCATCAGCTCGCCTACGGCTTCGTCACGAGGCTGCCGGTCGCCCTGATGGTCGCCGGCTGCACGATCCTGGGTTTCATAGCGTTCCGCGAGCAGAAGCGGATGCCGATCGACGCCACGATCGGCCTTGTTATCGCGCTTGCAGTCTGGATCACGGTCACGAGCGCGTTCTCGCTCAGGCCCGACCTCGCCTGGGCCGACTGGGACAAGGTCATCAAGACCTTCGGCATGACGTTGCTGATGATCCCGCTCATCACCAATCGCCAGCGGCTGCAGGCGGTCATCTGGGCGATCGTGATCAGCATCGATTTCTACGGCGTGCGCGGCGGCCTCTTCACCATCATCTCGGGTGGCGGCGGCCGCGTCCTCGGTCCGGCAGACACGACGCTCGGCGACAACAACCAATTGGCGGCGGCCCTCATCATGACGCTGCCACTCATCCGCTATCTGCAGACCCAGACCGAGCACCGCTGGGTCCGCCTGGGCCTGCTTGCGGCCCTGGGCCTGACCACGGTCTCGGTCTTCGGCTCCTATTCCCGCGGCGCGCTCATCGGCCTCGGCGTCATGTTCCTCTGGATGCTCCGGTCCTCGCGGCACAAGGCGACCATCCTCTTGGCCGCGGTGTTCGGCATTGGCGCGCTCGCGCTCGTCATGCCGGAGAGCTGGTATGCCCGCATGCACACGATCGGTAGCTATGACCAGGACCAGTCGACGGAGGGCCGGTTCGATGCGTGGCGGTTCGCGTTCCGGCTGGCGCTCGACCGGCCGCTCGTCGGCGGCGGCTTCCATATCTACGCGGACTCCCAGCGTTTCCTGTCGCTCGTGCCGGACGCACCGATCGCGCGCGCGTTCCACAGCATCTATTTCGAGGCCTTGGGCGAGCACGGTTTCGTCGGCCTCGGCATTTTCCTGGCGGTGATTGGCGCCGGCCTCATCACGACCGCGCGGCTGCGCCGGCGGACCCGCCGGGAGCCGCAGCAGGCCTGGGCCTATGAGCTCGGCTCGATGGTCCAGGTGAGCATCGTGGGCTATCTGGTCGCCGGCGCCTTCCTGGAGCTCACGTTCTTCGACCTGTTCTACGCGATCGTCGTTCTGCCGACCTTGGCAGGCATCGTGCTCGACCGCGAGCAGGAGGACGAGGAAGCGCCGCCGATCCGTAGCAGGCCCGCCGAGCTGCTCCGGGCGGCGCGACAAGCCGTGGCAAAACCGATACGCTCGTAAGCATCCGTTCCGGGGAGCGCCCTCTTGTTCGCCTTATTCCTCGTCGCCGCCTTGGCTGGCATCGTCTATCTCATGGCTTGGGTCGTCATGAACGACGAGGCGAAGCATATCGACGATCAGACAGGGCTCCTGCGCATGACCAGGCCCAAGAGGGCAGCAACACCGTCCGCGGAGGAGCCGAAAGCGGCCCCGCGGCACGGCCGTCGCGCCCGGCCGCTCGGTGAGCCGATCACCAACCGCTGGGCCTCGCGCCCAGGTCGTCCTCAGTCCGCGCGTCCTCTGCCCGGCCGCGCGAAACCTGTCGTCCCGACGAAGCCCCCTGTCACCACCCCCATGCCCGCACCGGCACGCGAGGCCGAGGAAGAGATCATCCATCCGCTATGGCAAGGCCGCCGCCGGCCGGGACAGCGCCGCTGAGATGACGAGGCTCGCGGCCGACCTCCTGCTGTCGGCGGCCGACCGGCACGGCCACGCAACGGCGCTCGTCGACGCGTCGACCACGCTCGACTATGGCGAGCTCGCCCAGCGCGTCGACGGGATCGCGCGTGGGCTGGTGGCGCTGGGGACGGCGCGCCGGGACCGGGTTGCCGTCTTCCTGGAAAAGCGCTGGGAAACGGTCGGCAGCCTGATCGGCGCCATGCGCGCCGGCTGCGTCATGGTGCCGATCAATCCGACCTTGAAGGCGCGCCAGGTGCGCCACGTGCTGCGCGATGGCGGGGTGCGCGTGTTCGTCACCAGCCGCAGCCGCCTCGCGGCGCTGGGGCCGATCCTCGATGATTGCCCGGCGCTCAAAGCGCTGGTCCTCGTCCCGGACGGCTCGAGCGAGGCGCCTGCCGTTCCCGCCCGGATCGACAAGGCCGCGATCGAGACGATCGAGTGGCACGAGCTCGCCCGGCAGGACGGCCCGGCGCTGCACCGTACGATCGACGCCGACATGGCGGCGATCTTCTACACGTCGGGGTCGACCGGCCTGCCGAAGGGCGTCGCCTTCAGCCACCGCAACCTCGTCGCCGGGGCGGAAAGCGTCAACGCCTATCTCGGCAACGGGCCGGAAGACCGCCTACTGGCTGCCCTGCCGCTCAGCTTCGACGCCGGCTTCAGCCAGCTCACCACAGGTTTTGCCGCCGGTGCGCGCATCGTGCTCTTGAACTATCTCCTGCCGCGCGATCTCGTCCGCGCCATCGCCGAGGCCGGCATCACCGGCCTCACCGGCGTGCCGCCGCTGTTCGCGCAGCTGGTGAAGTCCGACTGGCCGGCCGCGGCCGGCGCCTCGCTCCGCTATTTCGCCAATACCGGCGGACACATGCCGCGCGCCGTGCTCGACCGCATGCGCCGCGCGGCGCCGCGGGCCCGGATCTTCCTCATGTACGGGCTGACGGAGGCGTTCCGCTCGACCTACCTGCCGCCCGACGAGATCGACCGGCGGCCCGACTCGATCGGCAAGGCCATTCCTAACAACGAGATCCTGGTGGTCGACGAAGAGGGCGCCCCCTGCCCGCCCGGCCAGGTCGGCGAACTCGTCCATCGCGGTGCTACGGTGGCGATGGGTTATTGGAACGATCCGGAGCAGACGGCCATGCGCTTCCGCCCAGCACCGAAGGGCGATGCGGCGGCCCCGCCCGGCGAACGGGCCGTCTGGTCCGGCGACCTCGTCCGCCAGGACGAGGAAGGTTTCCTCTATTTCGTCGGCCGGCGCGACGACATGATCAAGACGTCGGGCTATCGGGTGAGCCCGACCGAGATCGAGGAGATCGCCTACGGCTTTCCTGGGGTCGCCGAGGTCGCTGCCGTCGGGCTCCCGGACGAGGTGCTGGGCCACACCATCGCGCTCGCGGTCGCACCGGCCGCGCCGGACCTCCCGCCCGACACGGCGGCCCTGCTCGACCGCTTCCGGGGAGAAGTGCCCTCGCACATGGTGCCGCGCCGCATCTTCGTGCTGCCGAGCCTGCCGCACGGCCCGAACGGCAAGATCGACCGGGGCGCCGTCCGCACGTGGCTCATGTCGGCGCCGGCGGAGATCGCCGCCGAGGTCGCCTCGTGAGTGGCGTTACGAACGGCCCGGCACTACCGGCCGACTGGGCATCCGCATTCGTCGACGGCGAGCTCACCATCGGCGGCATCCCGGCGAGCCGGCTCGCCGCCCGCGTCGGCGGCACGCCGTTCTTCGCCTATGACCGCGCCCGGGTTGCCGGCCGCGTGGCCGCGCTGCGCCAGGCCCTGCCGGCCTCGGTCGATCTGCATTATTCGCTGAAGGCCAACCCGATGCCGGCGCTGGTCGGCTATCTCGGCCGGCTCGTCGACGGCTTCGACGTCGCCTCGGCCGGTGAAATGAAGATCGCGCTCGACGCGGGCATGGCGCCGGAGCGCGTCGGCTTCGCCGGCCCCGGCAAGTCGGACGCCGAGCTCCGTCAGGCTGCCGCCGCCGGCGTCATCGTCAGCCTCGAAGGCCAGGGCGAGCCCGAACGCCTGCACGAGGCAGGGCGCGCCGTCGGCTGCCGGCCGCGGGTCATGGTCCGGGTGAACCCGGCGTTCGACGTCCGTGCCGGCGGCCTGCGCATGGGCGGCGGACCGAAACCGTTCGGCATCGACGAGGAGGACGTGCCGGCCCTGCTCCGCCGGGTGGCCGCACTCGACCTCGATTTCGCGGGTTTTCATCTCTATTGGGGCTCCCAGAGCCTCGACGCGGCGCGCATCGCGGAGGCGCAGGAGCAGGCGATGTCCGCCTTCCTGAAGCTCGCGGCCGTGGCCCCGGCACCGCCGCGCCTGTTCAATCTCGGCGGCGGCTTCGGCATCCCCTATGCGGCAGGCGATCCGGCGCTCGACCTTCCGGCGGCAGCCCGGAACGTGGCGGCGGCCGCAGCACGCCTCGCCCAACAGCTGCCCGACGCCCGGCTCATCGTCGAACTCGGCCGTTATCTGGTGGGCGAAGCCGGCGTCTATGTCTGCCGGGTGCTCGACCGCAAGGTCTCGCGCGGCGAGGTCTTCCTCGTCACCGACGGCGGCCTGCACCATCACCTGGCCGCGTCCGGCAATTTCGGCCAGGTCGTGCGGCGCAACTATCCGGTTGCCGTGGCAACGCGGCCCATCGACGGCCCGCGCGAGACGGCGACGATCGCCGGCCGCCTGTGCACGCCGCTCGATGTGCTGGCACGCAAAGCCGAGCTCGCCGTCGCCGCACCCGGCGACCTCATCGCCGTGTTCCAGTCGGGCGCCTATGGCGCCTCGGCCAGCCCCGCCGGCTTCCTCAGCCACGGCGCGGCACCTGAGATTCTCATTTAATCTCAGGCTTTTTAGAAAAAAGAGTCGGAAAACTTGACAGTCGGCCGGTTCGCCAAGCACCCAAAAACGACCGATACCCATATAAATCAATAAGATAGCGTCATTGGCACGCCGTGTGCTTACCCCTATAGCAAGCGTCGAAATGCGCTGACCCATTGGCTCTCTTGGCAGTCCCGTCAAAAACGGGGGGAAGGGAGCGCCAGAGACCAATTTGTTAGCTTATTCAAGGGGATTACGAATGAAACTCAAGCTTGCTGGCGTCGCTTTCGGCGCTCTGATGGTGGGCCTGGTTGGCGCTGGCGAAGCCAAGGCCGACGCGATTGGTTACGCCTCGCTGGTTTTCAACTCCGCTTTCTTCAGCGCGCCGGGCAGCACGACGCCCGTCAACCTCACGACCGACATCGATACGAACACGCTGCGGTTCCAGGACAACCTGAAGAACTCGGCCACGCTGAACAGCACCACGGCCGGCGATGCGGCGTCGCGTAACTCGCTGGCGCAGACCACGGTCGACCCGGCGCTGGCAGTCGTCGGCAGCTACAGCGGTGGCGAGAACAACTTCGGCTTCACGGCGAACAACACCAATTTCGCTCGCTCCGACAGCTCCCTGGCCGGCAACCTGCTGCAAGGCAATGTCCAGTCGAACGTCGTCGCTGAGACCCAGGTTCTCAACGGCAGCAACGGCCACGTCCAGACCTCCAGCACGAACTCCAGCCAGGTGACGTTCACGGCGACCAGCGCCCTGACGCTGCAGTTCAACGTCGGCGGTCAGGTCGGCCTGTTCACCAAGCTGTACAACTCGAACAGCCAGCTGCAGACGGCCGACGCGAGCATCCTGTTCAACATCACGATCAAGAATCAGACGACCGGCCAGACGATCCTGAACTTCAGCCCGGATGATCTGAACAACCAGCTCACGGCGTTCAACACCCCGTCCCAGCAGGGCAACTCGGCGCTGGCCAGCTTCGGCGACACGTCGGGTTCGTTCACCCTCGTGACCGGCGACACCTACACGCTCTCGATCACCCAGAACGTGCAGGCCGACGCGACCGCGCTGCCGGAGCCGGGCACCCTCGCGCTGTTCGGCGCCGGCCTCGCCGGCCTCGGCTTCCTCGGCTTCCGCCGTCAGAAGAAGGGCGGCCTCGCCGCCTAACGAAATCGGCAGGAGCGTTCCGCTCCTTCCGGTTCGAAGAGAAGCGACACCCTATCCGGGTGTCGCTTTTTTTTACACCCACTCTGAAGCCCTCTTTCCACGGCCCTCTTTCACAGATGGACTCCCGCGCGTGCTTTGTCTGATGGACCTGTCCACGCCGTTATGGCAGGTTCGTCCCCGCCCGTTTGGCCCGAGACGTCCCGGATTGCTTCCCGCGCGAAATCCGGACGCGGCTTCGGCAAGCTCTACCCGATATCGCACCCCTCTTTGCCACCAGCGAAAGAAACTTCCGTGCGGGACGGCTCCCATCTGAAGGCCTCGATCGCCGCCGGCGAGCCGCAACGGGCGCAGAGACCAAAAGCGCCATGACCAGCGCCCCCCATCTCCTTCATGTGTTCTCGAGCTTTGAAGTCGGCGGTTCGCAGATCCGCTTCTGTCAGCTCGTCAACGCGCTGGGCGACCGCTATCGGCATTCGGTCATCGCACTCGATGGCCGAACGGATGCGCGAGGCCGCCTGCGGCCCGGTGCTCCCGTCGAAATCATATCGTTCGATCATCACAAGACCGGCAGCCTTCGCGACCTTCGACGCTTCCGTCGAACGCTCGCGACGCTGCGCCCCAATCTCCTGTTGACCTACAACTGGGGTGCCATCGAGTGGGGACTCGTCAACATCATCCGGCCGATCTGCCCGCATATCGCCGTGGTCGACGGGTTCGGCCCCGAAGAGGTTGCTGCGTCGCTGCCCAGGCGATCTTTCATTCGCTGGTTCGTCTATGGTCGCGCCCGCTCGCTTGTGGTTCCGTCGCGTGTGCTGGAGCGTGTTGCACGTGACACCTGGCGCATCCCTGCCCGGATCGTGCGCTATATCCCCAACGGCGTGGACGTCGCCCGTTTCCACCAGCCGCCGGATCCGGCACTGCTTGCCCAGCTCGACCTGACCGGAGCGGAGCCGGTGATCGGGACGATCGCGGGGCTGCGCCGGGAAAAGAATGTCGGCCGCCTCGTCGATGCGTTCGCCCGGATCGTTCAACAGGGGCGCGCAGCGCGCCTGGTGGTCATTGGCGACGGCCCCCTGCGTCACGATCTCGAAGCGCAAACCCATCGTCTAGGGCTCGCCGGCAGAGTGATCTTCACCGGCGCGCTCACTGGCCCCGAGCGGCTGTTGGGCGCCTTCTCGATCTACGCGATCTCGTCCGATACGGAGCAGATGCCGATCAGCCTCGTCGAGGCCATGGCCACGGGGCTGCCGGTTGCGAGCGTCGACGTTGGCGACGTCGCCGACATGGTGGCATCCGAGAACGGCCGTTTCATCCAGGGGCGCGACGCCGAAAACTTGGCGCAGTCGCTCGCAGCACTGCTGGACAATCCGACCGAACGCGCCCGGATTGGTGCCGCCAACCGGGCCGCCGCAACCGCCCGGTTCACCGAACGGAACATGGTCGAGGTCTATGACCGGCTTTTTGCCAGCGCCATGACTGGTCGGCCATGACTGACCGAATGACAAATACATGACCCTCCACGCCTCTCCCGCAGCCGATCGGCGGCCGATCCGCCTGCTCACCTTCACGACGCTCTATCCCAACCCGGAACAGCCGCAGCACGGCGTGTTCGTCGAAAACCGGCTGCGTCATCTGCTGGCGAGCGGCGCCGCGGAGACCCGGGTCGTGGCGCCGGTTCCCTGGTTCCCGCTCACCGCTGAGCGCTTTGGCACTTATGGAAGCTATGCGCGCGTACCGCGGCACGAAGAGCGGCACGGCATCGCGATCGATCATCCGCGCTACTTCCTGCCGCCGAAGATCGGCATGGTGCCGGCACCGCTCCTGCTCTACTGGGGCGCCCGCCGCGCGGTCGATCGGCTGCGCCGGGACGGCTACGACTTCGACGTCATCGACGCCCATTATTTCTATCCGGACGGCGTCGCGGCCGCCCTGCTCGCCCAGGCGCTGGGCAAGCCGCTGGTCATCACTGCGCGCGGCACCGACATCAACCTCATCCCGCAATACGACGTGCCGCGCCGCCTGATTCAATGGGCCGCGGGCCGCGCCTCGGCCATGATCACTGTCTGCGCCGCCCTCAAAACCGCGCTCTCAGAGCTCGACGCGCCGGCCGACCGCATCACGGTGTTGCGCAACGGCGTCGATCTCAGGAATTTCCACCCGATCGATCCCGGCCAGGCCCGAACCCGGCTGGGCGAGGCGCCGGGCGGCCTGCTGCTGGCCTCGGTCGGGCACCTGATCGAGCGCAAAGGCCATCACCATGTCATCGGCGCCCTTGCGGACCTGCCGCAAGCGCGACTCGTGGTTGCCGGCACAGGCCCGGAACGGGCGGCACTCGAGGCGCTGGCCCAGCGGCTCGGCGTCGGCGACCGGGTGCGCTTCCTCGGCCACGTGCCGCACCAGGAACTGGCCCAGCTCTATAGTGCCGCCGATGCGCTGGTACTCGCGTCGTCCCGCGAGGGCTGGGCCAATGTGCTGCTGGAGGCGATGGCCTGCGGCACGCCGGTCGTGGCGTCCGACATCTGGGGCACACCCGAAGTGGTTGCGGCCCCGGAAGCGGGCCGCCTGATGCCGGAACTGAGTGCCGTCGGCGTGGCCCGCGCCGTCACGGACCTGCTCGCCGCCCGGCCGGATCGGGCCGACACCCGCCGTTATGCGGAGCGATTCAGCTGGGACGAGACCACGGCCGGGCAGATCGCGATTTTCGAGAAGCTGCGACATGCGGCGCCGACCGCCCGGTCTCGTTGAACCGGTCTCGTTGAACCGGTCCGGCGGTCTTGCTATGACATCAGCCACACAGGCCGCAGCGGGGGCCAGGGCAAATTAGAGAAAAATTAGGATTATCCGGGCGATAGTCCGCCCGGCTTTTTTCCCCTCGTCGGAGGGTCAGGAGTTGCATATGGGGACCGTGTTTTCGTCGGCGCGCTTGCGCCTGTTGACCGCCGCTTCCGGCTTCGTCCTCATCGCCGCACTCGGCGGCTGCGACAACCCGGACAAGAAACAAAGCAGCACCGGTTCCCTTGAGAAAGCTGCCGAATATCGGGCAAAGGGCGACATCGCCGCGGCGCTCATCGAGACGAAGAACGCGCTGCAGGCCGATCCCCATAACGGCCAGGCCCATTTGCTGCGCGGCCAGCTGCTCGCCGATCGCGGCGACATCTGGGGCGCCGAAGACGAGCTGCGCCAGGCGAGCGCCGCTGGCCTGCCGCCCAGCGACTGGTTCAGCCCGCTCGCTCATTCGCTGTTGCTGCAGCAGAATTTCGTGAAGCTGCGCGAGCTCGTGAACCAGAACAAGGACACCTCGCCCACGATCCAGGCGCAAGCGAAGGCTTTCGTCGGCGACATCTCCCTGTCCGAGAACAAGGTCGACGACGCCCGGAAGTCGTTCACCGATGCGCTGGCGCTGAACGCCCAGGATATCGACGGCATGCTCGGCATGGCCCAGGTCGAGCTCGCCGGCCGCTCGTTCGACAAGGCGGCGGACTGGCTGAAGAAGGCGAAGGCCGCGGCCCCGTCGAGCCCGGAGATCGACCAGCTTCAGGCCCGGCTGGACGGCGCCAACGGCGATTCGGCTGCCCTTGAGGCCGACCTCCGCAGGGCCGCCGCCGACAAGCCGGACAACCCGTTCTATCAGCTGATGCTGGCCCAGGCGCTCGTCGCCAACCGCAAGTTCGACGAGGCGGACAAGCTGCTGGACGTTGTGCTGAAGCGGATACCGAACCATCCGCTGGCCAATCATCTGCGCGCCGTCATGCTCTATCGCAACGGCAAGTACAAGGAAGCGGACGAGCTTGAGACGACCGTGCTCTCGGCGGCACCCAACCTGCGCGCCGCCCAGTTCATCGACGGCCTGGCGAAGTACCCGCTCGGCCAATATGTCCAGTCGGAGCATCTGCTGAACGGGCTCAATGCCTCGGGCGAAATGTCCGACGAGGCGAGCTTGGTTCGCGCGGCCGACCTCATGCAGCTCAATCGGCGCCAGGAAGCCTATGCGCTGGTGAAGACGCTCGAGCCCAAGCACGAGAATGATGCGTTCTTTCTGAAGCTCGCGGCGGCGGCGGCCCAGGCGAACGGCGACCTGCCGAAGAGCCGGGACTACTACCAGCGGGCGCTCGCGGCCGATCCGAAGAATACCGATCTCCTGACGGCGCTCGTCGCCGTGAAGCTCGATCTCGGCGACACCTCCGGCGACCCGGCCAACCTGGACAAGGCGATCGAGGCCGCGCCGGACAACCAAAGGAACCTCGCGACGCTGTTCGGCAGCCTGCTCCGGAGCAAGCAGTTCGACAAGGCGCAGGAACTCGCCCAGAAGGAACAGAGCCTCCATCCGGACAAGGCGGAAGGATGGACGATGGCCGGCATGATTGCGGCCTTCCAGACCAAGTACGACGACGCGATTACCAATTTCACGAAGGCGCTCAGCATCGAGCCGACCGCCTCGGACGCGGTCAACGATCTGGCCGCGGTCTATCTGCAGCAGGGCCGGGTCGATCTGGCGCGCAGCACGGTCGAGGACGGCTTCAAGCGCACGCCCAAGGAGGCATCGATCTGCGCCATGGGCGCCAAGGTCGAAGCCGCCGCCAAGAATCTCGATGGCGTGCAGACCTGGCTTGAGCGCAATCTGGACATCGATCCGAAGGCGTCGGCCGCGCGGGCCGACCTGATCCAGGTCCTCGTCGAGAAGAAGGAGCCGCAGAAGGCTGCGTCGATCGGGCTCACCGGCCTGCAGTTGACGCCGGGCGACCCGCTCCTGCTCAAGGCGACTGCCCAGGCCTATCTCGCGGCCAACCAGCCCGACAAGGCAGTGCAGAGCCTGCGCGAGCTGATCACGGCCAAGCCCGACGCCGACAATTACTATCTCCTGGCCCGGGCCTATCTCGACCTGCACGACGAGGCCCGGCTGCGCGATACGTTGGAAACGCTGGTGCAGAAGGCGCCGGACTTCCGGCCCGGCCGCATGCTGCTGGCGCGTCTCCTGCTGGACCACAAGGACAGCCTCGACCGGGCCAATACCATGATCGCCGATCTCGCGAAGCAGCAGCCGGATGATCCGGACGTGATCGAGCTGCAGGCGCGGGCCGCGAACCTCAACAGCGGTCCCAAGGCCGCGATCGACATCCTGCAGAAATACCTGGCGACCGAGAAGACACCGTCGCGCAATCTCGTATTCCTGCTGAGCAGCGCCCAGTGGGATGCCGGCGACAAGGACAAGTCGATCCACGGCATCGCGGGCTGGGCCGATGCCCATCCGGACGACGCCCAGGCACGCATGACGCTCGCCACGCGCCAGATTGAGATCAAGCACTACGACGACGCGCACAAGACGCTCGCCGCCGAGATCGACGCCCACCCCAACAACTGGGTCGCCCAAAACAACCTGGCGTGGGTGCTGATGACCCAGGGCGATCTGGCCGGCGCGCAGGCGCAGATCGATAGCGCCCAGAAGCTTGCCGGATCGCAGCCCGACGTGCTCGACACCCAGGGTCAGATCGCGCTCGCGCGGGGCGATGCGTCTCATGCGGTCGACGTCCTCAAGCTCGCGACGCTCAACGGCACGCCGAGCCCGACCATCCGCATCCATCTGGCCAAGGCGCTCATCGCGTCGGGCAAGCCCAAGGAAGCACAAGACACGCTCAAGGCCGTGGTCGCGACTGCCAAAGCTGGCCCCGATGCCGACGAAGCCAAAGCTCTTCTCGCCAGCATCAAGAACTGAGGTTGAATCGAACCATCCCTCAGGTTGAATAAATGATGGCGCTTCGAGCGGTGGTATGCTTATGTAGCGGCGTTTTCTAGTTCGCCATTTTTGTGCCGGGCAACCGGCGAAGGAATTTCTCTCCGGGCAGGAGTTTGAAGTGAACCTTGATCGAGACAACGCTCCGACGAGCGCGCCGGTTGCGTCGCCTCAGGCGACGCCGAACGAGGCGAGTGATCGACGGCCTTCTCGCCGCAAGATTGTCAAGCTGGCAGCAACCGCGGCACCCGTTGTGGTCGCGATGAGCAACCGCCCGGCCTGGGCCTGCACGCCCGTCGTGCCGTCCGCCTGGTGTTCGACACAGATCGCATCCAAAAAGGGCATTCACCTCTCGCAGGACGCGGGCACGAAAGGCAGTTGCGGCACCGGCTGCTCACCCAGCTATTGGTCCCAGTTCTTCAAGAGCACCTCGTCCTGGAGCAAGACGAGGAACAATTGCAACAACCTGCCGTCGAACACCACGACCTGGCGCACGTGCGTGAACAATGCCGGTGCGCCGAGCGTCTGCTTCGGCTCGGTGCTGCACCAGTATTCCGCCACGGACGACTGGCATTTCTGCGCGGCCTATCTGTCGGCGATCAACAACAACATGGGGACGTACTGCAACATCTCGCGTTATCCGCTCAGCACGAGCGATATCAGCAGGATGTACAACGGCAAGTACGTGACCAACGGCCACACCTGGACGCGGGCGGAATGTATCGCCTATATCCAGAGCCTGTATGATGACAGCACGGCCCGCCAAGGGTTTAACCTGGCCTTCTGATTGCGAGGGATAAGGGCTGACATGGGCGAGAAGCCTCTTCTCCGCCTCGAAAGCCCGGATCGGTTCTCGTGGCGCCACTGGGACGGCGAGTTCGTCTTCTTCGACGAACTCTCCGGCGAGACGCGCCTGCTGCACGGCTGGGCCGGCGCCGTATTCGAACTCATCGCGGAACGACAGCCGATCGATATGGAGCGGCTCACGAACGAATTGGCCGCGGCGGCCAACCTGCCGCTCGACGACGATCTGCGCATGGCCGTCCGCGAGGCCGTCGACACCCTCAAGAGCTTCGTGCTGATCGGCGACGCCGCAGAATGAGACTAAGCGACCTGCCGCACGACGAGGCGATGCGACGCCTGCAAGGCCCCGGACTGGCGCTCCGCATGGGGCCGTTCCGCGTCCGTGTCACCTCTCGCATCCGGCGCTTCTGCCGCCAGTTCGTCGATCTCTACCCCCATCACCGGCTAGTTGAGGCCGAGGAATTCATCGACTTCGACATCCGGATGAAGGCCGGGTGGTCCTGGGTCTTCCCGCGCGGCCGCGTCGCGCGCTTCGAGGTCAACGGCGACGCACCGTTGACCCCCCTGCCGCTCGGCCAGGCCATGCCGCTGTTCGAGTGGGGGCTCAACTGGTGCGTCACGACCCAGTCGCACCGCTTCGTCATGGTGCATGCCGGCATCGTGGCGCGCGGCGATGAGGCGCTGATGATGCCGGGCGCCTCCGGCTCGGGGAAGAGCACGCTCACGACGGCACTCTGCTATCGCGGCTGGCGGCTGCTGTCGGACGAGCTGGCGTTGATCGACCTGGAACAAAAGCTGGTCTATCCGATGCCGCGGCCGATCAGCCTGAAGAACCGATCGATCGCGACGATCCAGCGCTTCGCGCCCGAAGTCCATATCGGCTCCCGCGTCACGGAAACGCGCAAGGGCGAGGTGGCGCTGCTCAGGCCGCCGGCCGCGAGCGTCGCCGAAGAGGATCGCCGTGCGCGCATCACCCGCATCCTGTTCCCGCTCTACGATGCGAACACGCCAGCGGAGGGCCTCGCCATCACGCCAGGCCAGTCATTTGTTAAGACCTTTGATAGTACCTTCAATTACGGCATTCACGGCAAACGCGACTTCGCGCTGCTGGCCGATCTCATGGAACGCGCGCCCGCGGCCGAGATCCGGTACAGCGACCTCGACGCGGCCATTGCCCTTATTGAAGGATCCTCACTCTGGTCGGCGCCTCTGACAACAACATGAGATCCGGCTACCGCCGTCTGTTGCGGGTCCTGCGCGAGCCGACCTCGATGGCAGCGCTCACGCCCGCGGAATGGACGAGCGTCGTCGCCGTCGCCCGGCATGCCGGCCTGCTGGCGCGCTTGGGCGAGCTCGCCCGGCGCGACGGCGTCTTCGACCGCATCCCGGAAAGCCCGGCCCATCACCTTGAAGCGGCGCGCGCCATCGCGGAGAAGCATCGGCGCGACATCCGCTGGGAAGTCGTGCATGTCGCGCGCAGCCTCGCTCCTCTGCCGGGACCGGCGGTCCTGCTCAAGGGAGCTTCCTATGTCGCAAGCGGCGTCTCGGCGCATCTCGGGCGCCTGTTCGGCGATATCGACATTATCGTGCCGCGTGCCCAGCTCGACGAGGCGGAGCATCTGCTGATGCTGGGTGGCTGGTTCTGCGACAAGCAATCGGCCTACGATATCCGCTACTACCGGCAATGGACGCATCAGCTGCCGCCGATGCGCCATCCGGTCCGCGAATCCGTGATCGACCTGCATCACGCGCTGCGTCCGCCGATCGCGCCCGGCAAGGTCGATACGTCCGACCTGTTCCGGGAGGCCCGCCCGACGGAGCTCGGGCTCTATATCCCCTCGCCCATGGACATGATCATCCACAGCGCGACCCATCTGTTTTGCGCCATGGATTTTCGCAACGGCCTCAGGGACTTGTCGGATATCGACCTCTTGCTGCGCGAGTTCGGCACCAGCGACGGCTGGTGGCGCGACCTGGTCGACCGCAGCCGGCGCTTCGGCCTCGTCTCGCCGCTCGCCATGGCCATGCTCCATGCTCGACGCATGCTCGGCACACCGGTCCCGCCGGCGGTGCTCGCGGGTGCGCTCGAGGCGGCCGGCCGCGGCGAGCATCGCCTGCTCGACCGCCTGATCTCAGCCGCGCTGCCGCCGGCGAGTGTCGCCACGTCCATGGCCGAAGCGGTCGCCCGCGGCCTGCTGTTCGCGCGCGGCTACCTCCTCGACATGCCGCCGCCGGTTCTGGCGGCGCATCTGACCCACAAGCTCGTGAGCCTGGTTCCGCGACAACGCGGATCTGAGCGCCCCGAGCCGGTATAACCCGAGCCGGTATAACAAGCATCTTGCGGACGCCGAGGCGTTCGCCCGTGCCCACCGCAACCGTCGCGGCCGACCGCCGCGCCCGGAGGCGATCGGAGGAGTCTCGTTGCCTCAACCGTCGTACGAGATCATCAGCAACGTCCTGAGCGGGCTCCTGTTCCTGGGGCTGACGCTGCAGATGGCGATGCCCAAGAAGCGCTCGCGCATCGAGCGCATGGCGGCCGGCGTGCCGCCGCTGCTGACGCTTCTGCGGATGGCGGCCCCTTGGCTCGGCGCCACGCCGGCGGTCGTCTGGACCGCGGAAGTCGCCCATCTCGCGGCCTGGGTCGGCCTGCTCGGCCTGTTCCGCTGCAACCTGACGCAGAACAGCGGCTATCGCCTGCTCGCCCTCAAGCTGGCGCCGCCGGTGATCCTTTCGATCGGCATCGGCTGGCTCGTCGGACCGGACCCGAACCTCTTTGCCGTGATCGCCCTCATCTGGATCCTCGTGGTCGGCCTGGTCGAGCTCGAACAGATCATCCGGACGGCGTCCAGCGAGGATTCCTGGGCCATCAAGCATGCCGCGATCGGGATCGGCGCGATCCTGGGGCTCAACCTCTATTTCTATGCCGAAGGTCTGCTGCTGCGGCAGCTCAACCCGACGCTGGCACACGTCCGCTTCTTCGTCTATGCGCTGTGCGCCCCGCTGCTGATGATCTCGACGGCGCGCCTGCGCGGCTTCCGGCGGCGGATCCGCCTGTCGCGCCAGGGCGTGTTCCATTCGGCGGCCCTGATCCTCGTCGGCCTTTATTTCATGACGATGGCGCTCGCCGGCTATGCGATCCGCCAGTTGGGCGCGGCATGGGGCGAACTGCCGCAAGTCGCGTTCGGCTTTGCGGCGCTCATCCTGCTGCCGATGCTCCTCGCGTCCGCCTCCGCGCGCGCCAAGCTCAAGGTCTTCATCGCCAAGAATTTCTTCTCGCTGCGCTACGACTATCGCGAGGAGTGGCTGCGCTTCATCCAGACGGTCGCCCACGACGTGACCGAGACGAACCTGCATCTGCGCATCATCAAGGGCATCGCGGACATCGTCGAGGCGACCTGCGGCGCCCTCTGGCAGCGCAGCGACGAGGACCGCGCGTTCCTCTTGTCCGAGGCCTGGAACATGGGGGCGCAGCGCCTGCCGGCGGTGCCGCTCGCAGCCTCGCTCGTCGCCTATCTCGAGCAGACGGGCGCGATCATCGACCTCTACGAATATCAAGCGAAGCCCGAGCGCTATCCCAATCTCGAGCTCCCGGACTGGCTCGCGAGCCATCCGCGCGCCTGGCTCATCGTTCCGCTGCGCAGCCGCGAGCGGATGAGCGGCTTCGTCGTGCTCGGCGAGCCCCGGGCCCAGCGGTCGCTGATCTGGGAGGACTACGACATCCTGAAGACCGTCGGCCATCACGCCGCCGGCTACATGACCGAAGAGAAGGTGCTGAACGACCTGTCGGACGCTCGGCGCCTCGAGGCGTTCAACCGCCGCTTCGCCTTCATCATTCACGACATCAAGAATGTCGTCAGCCAGATGGCGCTCATGCTGCGCAACGCGGAGCGGTTCGCCGGCAATCCCGAATTCCAGAAGGACATGCTCGAGACCGTCGCGAACTCGGTCGCCAACCTCACCACGCTGCTGCAGCAGATCAAGGCCGACACCCAGCCCGAACCGGCGGCCCAGCCGCACCCGGCCACCGAGGCGCCTCAGCTGCCGGCGACGCACGACCTGGCCCAAGTGATGATCCCCGTCGCGCGGCGTTGGGCGCGGCAGCATTCCGGCCTGGTGACGGATATCGCCGCGGCCGAAACTTTGCAGGCAGCGCTGTCGCCGACCGACCTCGGGGCGGTGCTCGACCATCTGCTGCAGAACGCCGTCGAGGCGGCCGGCCCCGACGGGCGCATCACGCTCGCGATCGCCGCCGAGGAGGATCGGGCGGTCATCTCGGTCGCAGACGACGGGCCCGGCATGTCGGAAGAATTCATCCGCGAGCAGCTGTTCCGCCCGCTCGTCTCCGGCAAGTCCGACGGCTACGGCCTCGGCGCCTTCCAATGCCGGGAGCTGGTGCGCGCCATGGGCGGCCGGCTCGAGGTCGAGAGCACGCCGGGCGCTGGAACCTGCTTCAAGATCTACCTGCGTGCGCAGCCTGAGCACGCATCGGCAACCGAGGCGTGACGATGCACGCCAGCTCTCATCCCGTCGGGCCCGACGCCAATAGTCTCCGTCTCGTCACGCGTCCCGGACGAGCGGTCTGCTATAGACACGGCCAGATCGAAAACATTACGGTTCAAATGCAATGAGTCGCGCGGACAAGCTCCCTTCCCTGCTGATCGTCGAGGACGATCTCGGCATCCAGAAACAGCTGAAATGGGCCCTCTCGGACCATTACGAGGTCGAGGTCGCCGGCGACCGGGCGAATGCCATGACGATCGTGCGGCGGTCGGAGCCGGCGGTCGCGATCCTGGACCTGGGTTTGCCGCCCGATCCGAACGGCGCGTCCGAGGGGCTCGCGATCCTTGAAGAGATCCTGTCGTTCCGCCCCACGACCAAGGTGATCGTGTCGAGCGGCAACGGCGAGCGGCGCCACGCGCTGGAAGCGATCCGTATCGGCGCCTACGACTTCTATCCGAAGCCGGTCGACATCGACGTTCTGCGCCTGATCGCCCAGCGTGCCGTGCATCTCCATGCGCTCGAGCTGGAAAATCAGCGCCTGGCCCAGATCCAGGCGCGCGGCGCGCTGCCCGGCGTCATTGCCGGCAGCCAGGCGATGCTCGAGGTCTGCCGGGTCGTCGAGCGCGTGGCGCCGGCCGACGTCCGGGTGCTGCTGACCGGCGAGAGCGGAACCGGCAAGGAAGTGCTGGCGCGCGCGCTTCACGACAACAGTGCGCGCGCGGCCGGCAAGTTCATCGCGATCAATTGCGCGGCGGTGCCGGAGAACCTGCTCGAAAGCGAGCTGTTCGGTCACGAGAAGGGCGCCTTCACCGGCGCCGTCAAGACGACCATCGGCAAGTTCGAGCAGGCGAACGGCGGGACCCTGTTCCTGGACGAGATCGGCGACATGCCGATGGCGCTGCAGAGCAAGCTCCTGCGCTTCCTGCAGGAGCGCGTGGTCGAGCGGGTCGGCGGGCGCAATTCGATCGCGGTCGACGTGCGCGTCATCGCCGCGACCAACCGGAACCTGGCTGAGATGATCACGGCCGGTGCGTTCCGCGAGGACCTGTTCTATCGCCTGAGCGAGATCGAACTGCATATCCCGCCGCTGCGCGACCGCATGGGCGACCCGGTGCTGCTCGCCCGCTATTTCTTCGAGCGCTTCAACAGCACGCTCGGCCGCGCCGTCAAAGGCTTCGCACCCGACGCGCTTGCGGCCATGTCGGCTTATCAATGGCCGGGCAATGTGCGCGAGCTCGAGAACCGGGTGAAGCGGGCGCTCGTGCTGGCGGCCGGCGACCTCATCACCGCGGCCGACCTCGGCATCAGCGCCGGGCATTTCCCGTCGCTGCGCGAGTTGCGCGAGCGGGCCGACCGCGAGGCGGTGACAAGCGCGCTGGCGCTCGCCGGCGACAATGTCTCGGCCGCGGCCAAGCTGCTCGGCATCAGTCGCCCGACGCTCTACGAGCTGATGAACTCGCTGTCGATCCGCACCTGACCCGAGGCCGACAGGTCCATCGACATGGCCGAAGTGCTGTTCCTGTGCCAGCGGATTCCGTTTCCGCCGAACAAGGGCGACAAGATCCGCTCGTTCAACATCCTGCGGCACTTGGCGGAGCGCCATACCGTGCGCGTCGGCAGCTTCGTCGACGATCCGGCGGACTGGCAATATGCCGAGCCGCTCAAGGCCCACTGTGCGGAGCTGTTCCTGGCGCCGCTCACGCGGCGTTGGGCGACGCTCCGGAGCGCCAGCGGGCTGATCGACGATCTGCCGCTGTCCGTGCCGTTCTACCGTGACCGGCGGCTCGCCGCCTGGGTCGCGCGCACACTCGCCCGGACGCCGGCGGATGCGGTCTTCGTGTTCTCGTCCGCCATGGCGCAGTACGTCCCCGAAGGACCGATGCGGCCGCGCCGCTTCGCCATGGATTTCGTCGACGTCGACGCGATGAAATGGGCTGCCTATGCCGAGACCAAGCACGGTGCCGCCGGCTGGATCTATCGGCGCGAGGCGCGGAAGCTCTTGGCCCATGACCGCCGGGTGGCCGAACGCGCCGACATCAGCCTGTTCGTTTCGGACCGTGAGGCCGAGCTGTTCCGCGGCCTGGCGCCGGAAAGCGCCGGCCGGGTCCACGCCCTTTCCAACGGGGTCGATTCAGCCTATTTCGACCCAGGCCAGGTCGGCTCGGCGGACGCGACGGCGTCGTCCCCTCGCCCGCGCCTGGTCTTCACCGGCGCCATGGACTATTGGCCCAACGTCGAAGCCGTCGTCTGGTTCGCCGATCATATCCTGCCCGGCGTGCAGGCGCGGCATCCCGAGGCGCGCTTCCAGATCGTGGGCCTCAACCCCGACAAGCGGGTCCAGGAGCTCGCCGGACGGCCCGGCATCGAGGTGACCGGGCGCGTGCCCGACGTCCGGCCGTATCTGGCCGGCGCCGATGCGGTCGTGGCCCCCATGGGCATCGCGCGCGGCATCCAGAACAAGATCCTCGAGGCGATGGCAATGGCCCGGCCGGTCGTCGTCTCGCCCGAGGGGCTTGAAGGCATTGCCGCGGCCGATGGCCGCGAGGTGCTCACGGCCGAGCGGGAGCCGGCGGCCTTCCTCGCCCGAACGCTCGCCGCCCTCGACCCGGCGACCAGTCATCCGATCGCCGCCGCCGCCCGGGCATTCGTGCTCGAGCGCTTTTCCTGGGACAGCACGCTCGACCGCCTGGATCGGCATATTTTTGCAAACGGTGGTGGAAACTAGTCGGCCGTCGCGCTCATGGGCGTCACACGGCACCGTTGCGTAGGCGAAAATATCGAGGGCATGCCCCGTCGCGCCAAGAGGCCGGCCTCGTCCCATGCAGCAGACGCAATGGACATAATAGTCGAGTGAATTCGGTCACAGCGATTTTGACGCAAAATTTTTACAAATATTTGGCATCACGGCAACGCTCGTGGCCGCATCTTTTGCGCCGCGGCGATGCGGCGCAGAATCGAAGCCTGCTGACGTTGTCGAGACCTTTTGAAGCCGCCCACGAAATTAACATAATTTGAAGGCTTTTTATGATAAGTGTTGGGCCATAACGAACATGCCTTTCTCACGCTCACTCCGCTTCAGGGGTGGCGGATTTCGCGCTGAAAACGCTTTGTCGACGCCGCTTCGATAAGCACGGTGGATCAAGAAAATGTTTGTCAACCAGCGATATATACCGAATTCCAGTTTCGTTTTGGCGCTTTTGGACTTCGCGGCACTCGTCCTCGCCCAAGCGCTGATATTCGGCGAGGTCTACGAGCGGCTCCAACTCGCCTCTGCGTGGCAGGCGGGAGCATTCCTGACGCCCTATATCCTGACCAACATCCTGTTCCTCTATGCCGTCGGCTGCTTCCGGCAGGACACGCTGATCAATCCTATCGGCTCGATGTCGCGCGTCCCCGTCGCGCTGATCTTTACCGGCGGGCTGCTGTTCTTCTATCTGCACTACGGTCTCGCCGCGGTCTATTCGAACGCCGCGGTGTTCCGCAGCATCAGCGCCTGCGCGATTATCGTGCTGACCACGACCGGCATCTCGTTCGGTGCCGCGAGCGCCAGCCGGATGCTGTTCTACTTCATGATCCGCCGCCATTGGTTCCGGCGACGCATCCTCGTGATCGGCACCGGCCAGCGGGGCGCCTACCTCCAGTCGCTCATGAACCAGGCGACCCACAAGGCGGTGTCGAACCTGATGTTCGTGCCGCAGAGCGTGCTTGGTATCGCGGATTCCATCTCGAGCCCGGCCGAGACCGTGTCCAGCACCGCGATCATCGCCGTTGGCAACAAGTCGATCGAGGAACTGGCCGAGGAGCTCGGCGTCGACGAGATCGTCGTCGCGGTCGACGAGCGGCGCGGCCTGTCGATCAAGCGGCTCTTGGCGTGCAAGGCCGCCGGCATCCCGGTTACCGAGTTCGCGACCTTCATCGAGCGTGAGACCGGCCGTGTCGATTTGCGCTGGCTCGAGCTCTCCTGGCTCGTCTATTCCCACGGCTTCCAGCGGCGTGCGCTCGACATCGCCATCAAGCGCGTATTCGACATCACGCTCAGCCTCTTCATCCTGGCGGTGACCTGCCCGGTCCTGCTGGCCGCGATGCTCGCGGTTTATATCGAAAGCGGCGCGCCGATCTTCTACCGGCAGGAGCGGGTGACGAGCTTCGGCCGCGCCTTCCGCCTGATCAAGCTGCGCTCGATGCGTCAGGACGCCGAGAAGGCCGGCGCGCAATGGGCGAGCGTCAACGACAGCCGCGTCACCAAGGTCGGCGCGTTCCTGCGCAAGTCGCGCATCGACGAGATCCCGCAGCTGTTCAACGTCATCCTGGGTGACATGTCGCTGGTCGGGCCGCGGCCGGAGCGCCCGGTGTTCACGGCGCAGCTGTCGAAAGCCATCTCGCTCTACGACCTGCGCCATTCCGTGCGCGCCGGCCTCACCGGCTGGGCCCAGATCAATTATCCGTACGGCGCCTCGGTCGAGGATTCGCGCAAGAAGCTCGAATACGACCTCTACTATATTAAGAACTACAGCATCATCCGCGATGCGCTGATCCTGCTGCAGACGCTGCGCGTCGTCATCTGGAACACGGGCGCGCGGTGAGACGCGCCCCACAGGCGGCCCCGGCAGCATCGGATTTGGAGATGCGCTGCCGGGCCCAGGCCTGAAGCGCGATGAAGGACGGTGCCCCATCGTTCGTCGCTGACGCCGGGTCGCCATTGCACCAAGGCCAGCCATCGATCACCCCCCAAGAAACGACGGGGGACGTTCCGAGAGAACGAGCGGTGCCGCGGACCAGGAGATTCGCATTTATTAATGCACTCCGAGGGTACGCCGTTCTATTCGTGATCACCGCTCACACGGGCACGGCGTTCGCGGAGTTGCCCTACCCGCTCAAAAGACTGACAAATTTCGGCTGGAACGGTGTTCAGCTGTTCTTCTTGATGAGTTGCGTCACGCTGCTCATGTCCTGGCGCTCGGAAGAGACCGATGGCCGCGCCAGCGCACTGGATTTTTACGTCCGCCGAATGTTTCGTATTTCGCCAATGTACTATCTGGCGGCGCTCTTTTACTTCTTGGTCGAGCCGCCGCCAACCGGCTTTGATCTGAAACAGCTGCTGGCGGCATTAGCATTCGTCAACGCGTGGCACCCGGCCCTGGCGCCGACGGTTCTGGATCGCTGGAATGTTGTTCCCGGCGGCTGGAGCATCAGCGTCGAGTTCATGTTCTACTTCATGTTTCCCTTGATGGCCGCGCTGGTCCGTTCGATGCGCGCCGCGTTGCTGTTCTGCGGATTGGCGGTCCTGGCCGGATGCGTGGTCAACCCGGTCATGGAACAAGCGTTGCGCGACAATTACAGCACAACGGCGGTCCAAAATTTCCTGTACTTCTGGTTTCCCAACCAGATCTCCGTTTTCGCTTTGGGAACGGTGCTGTATTTCATCCTTCTGTGGGTGCAGGCGAACCCGCTGAGCTGGATTTCGGCAGCGCTGCGCCGCCACAGCGCGGCCATCATATGCGCGTGCCTCGGAGCGTGCGCCATCTCCACGGCCCTGCCCTTTCCTGAGCGGCTTCCGTTCTCGTTCCCACTGCTGATACCGACCTTTCTCGTCGCGTCGCTGATCTTTGTCGTGATCGTCGCAGCGATGGCGACCAGCCCGCGAAGCCCTTTCGTCAACCGTTTCGCCTGCGAACTCGGAAAGGTCAGCTTCAGCGCATACCTTTTCCACTTTGCAGTGCTTCACGAGCTGCCGCGGCTGCTTCCAATTCTATTCGATACTGATGCTACCGGCTGGCGGGCCATCTTCTCATGCTTCGCGCTCTGGCTCGCGACCGTTTCGACGACCTATGGGCTATCGGCCATCACCTTCCATACCGTCGAAGACCCGATGATTCGCATGGGCAGGCGATTGCTTCGGCTACGGCGTAAGAATGACCGGATAGCGACGGCTGGCCAGGCGTCGTGAAACCCGGCGGCGATCAAGCGTGCGATCCGCCCTCCGCCGTTCCAGTCATTTCACCAGGGCGCGCACCCGCTGAACCAGAGACCGCATATAGCCCTTGGTCTCCCACATAACCTCGCGCACCTTGTGCAGCAGGTAGCCCCGGCTCGAGATGCCGGTCGTATCGCCGCTCATCACATTGCCGTTGAAGATCGGATCGAGGTCGCTGAAATTCCGCAGGAATACGGTGTGCCCGCCGGTCTCGTTTGCGAACTTGTTGTCGAGAAAGACGAGATTTTTCGTCTTCAACTGGGTCTCCCCATCATCGATCACCACAGCGGCCTGTGGGTTGGTGCTGCGCGGCCCCTTCTGCAGCCTGTTCTTTTCCATCAGCAGATCGCCGCCGTTCGGCAACTCGACCAGAAAGCTGGCGGTGCCCTCCGGCCCGTCCTCGATGTCGTCGGCGATGAGTTCCGTGCGCAGTGCGCCCGACTTGATGTGGTGCCCGCCGCGCGTGCCGGCGATCCGCGTGCTGTCGATGCTGAGCAGCGCCACCTGGCCGACATTGATGCCGTGGGCGCAGGTCGCCTCGCACCGCCCGTTCTTTTCAAACACGCTGTCGGACACGCGGATCGCGTTCCGCGGCAGATCGTCGACCAGGATCCCGGTCTCGTTGTCGATGAAGCGGGAGTGCTCGACCGCGAGATTGCCGCGCTCCACGCGAATGCCGGCGCCGTTCCCGCCTGGCACCCGGGCCCGTGCAAAGGTCAGGTTGCGGATCGTAAGATCGCCGCCGCGCGCAATCAGCAGCGCCTTGCCCTCGCAGGTCCTGTCCGTCAGCACGACACCGGCTCCGGCGCCCTCAATCACCAGCTGATTTTGCCGAATGATCGCACAATCGAAATATTCGCCGGGCGCCACCTCGATGACATCCCCGTCGGCGGCGACGGCGACCGCATCGCTCGGCCGCTTGAACTCCGCGTCGGGACCAACGGCCAGTATCCTCGCCTCGGCGCTGCCGCTCGTCTCGATTACCGCGATCATCAAGATAAAGAAATACTTCGATCCGGCAAAATGCCCCTTGAGCTTCTGCACGAAGAATGATGACGCACGCATAGCCCCACCATAAAATCAGATTTGAGAATTGCGATGACCTGAAAATTTCTCGAAACAATACCGTGCATATTAAGATTTCGAAAGAGACGCCCCACTAAAATCCGCAGATCTAAGGCTGTTACAGATTTTGCGGACTCCGAAATGAGCGAACGTACCGCAGTGAAGAGCAAGATGCCGAACGAGATGGAACAAACCCCGATGCCGCTCGATCGGGAGCGGTCAAACGGCCGGCGGTTGCGGGCACTGCTGATGCCGCCCTTCCCTTGGAAGCCCGAGCGTGACCGGTGGCGGAACGGCAGCGGACCGGATCCGATGGAGCTGGACCGGCAGCTTGCCGCGCAAGGCATCGACCTGATCCTGCTCGATCCCGGGAAGAGGCCGCTCAACCCCTTCGGCGGCAAGCATCCGCTGCTGCAGACGCTGGACCCGCTCCGGGCGTTGCACGTGTTGACGGCCTGGCGCGAAGCCGATATCGCCATTGTCGTGTTTGAAGGCGGCGCGCTGCCGCTCGAGCTGCTGCGCGCGCTGTTCTTCTTCCGCGTGCCGGTCGTGATCTGGGACGTGGCGCTCAGCGACACCTGGAAGCTTCGCGAGTTCGTGCTCAACCGTGTGATCCCGCGCGTCGCCGGCTTGTTCGTATTGTCGACGAACCAGAAGGCCTACATCGCCAGCCGCTGGGGCCGGACCGAAGGCGTCGAGATGATCGGCCACCGGACCGACACGGCATTCTATACGCCGGTACCGGCCTCGCCCGACGGCTTCATCCTGTCGGTCGGCGAGGACATCGGCCGCGACTTCGATAGCCTCCTCGACGTGGCGGCCGGCTTGCCCGCGGAGTTCGTCCTCAAGACCAAGCGCATCGCGCCCGGCGCCGCGGTACCGCCGAACGTGAAGATCATGCGCGAACGCATCGACTACCCGGCCTTCCGTGATCTCTATGCGCAAAGCCGCTTCGTCGTCGTGCCGTTGGTCGGCGAGACGCTGAATGCGAGCGGCGTCAGCACGATCCTCGAGGCCGGCGCCATGGGCCGAGCTCTGGTGGTTAGCGAAACCGAGGCCATGCGCGATTACATCGTGCCGGGCGAAACTTGCCTGACCGTGCCGTGCGGCGACCGCAACGCCCTGGCGGCCGCGATCCGCCAGCTGATCGATGAACCGGAGACCTGCGCCCGCCTGGGCGCCGCAGCCCGACGCTTCATGGAAGAGCGTTGTTCCGAGCGGGCCTTCTCAGACCGCTTCGGCGCCCTGTTGCGGCGCTATGCCCGCAAGGACAAGGCACGATAAGTGCGCGACGACAGAGCCTAGGCAAGCGCCGCGCGAGACAGCACCACGTCCTTGGAATGGTAGCGGCGCGGCAGGTCCGACGTGAAATCCTCCGCCGGCACGGACACGATCTCGTCCGAACCGTATTCGGGCAGCACATGGATGCGGTAGCCGGCTTCACGGGCCAGCGACGCCAGCAACTCGCCCAGCCGTTTTGCCTCGGGCAGCACCTCGATCAGCAGGGTGGGACGCGTCTCGACCAACAGCCCATGGATATCGGACAGCAACGCCATCTCGATCCCCTCGGCGTCGATCTTGATCAAGTCCCGGCCTTGGGCCAGGCGGCGCATCGGCAGGCCCTGCACGGTGATATGGGCCTTGGTGCTGCGGCCGGCGACCTCGACATCGTCGATGAGATGCGCGCCGACCGGCATCTGCCGCCCCTCGTCGGGCAGATTGAGCACGACATCATGGGTGTCGTCGCCGGCAATCGCCGCTGCCTGCAACATCTCGACCTTGGCGAGGCCGTTGCGCGCCAGATTGGCCCGCAACGTCTCGGCGATCGCCGGAATAGGCTCGACGACGGTGTAGGTTCCGGTGGTCGCCCGCGCGCCCAGCACCGTGAACAGGCCGACATTGCCGCCGATCTCCAGTACCGAGCGCGCCTCTTCGCAGAGCGAGGTCCAGACCCTGGGAACGGTGCCCTCGTAGCCGCGCACGCCGAACCAGAACACCGCATCCATCACCATCGAGTCGACCGCCTCGAACGAGATGGCCGGCACGTCGAGCGGGCGGATTTCATCGAGCTGTCCGGCCAGTTGCCGGGCATGGGCGCGCGCCGCGCGCTTGAGCAGCAGGATCGCCGCGACCCGGACCGGATGCCGGCGCGGCAGATCCAGGCATGCCTGCCGAAACGGCCTATACATGGAAAGTGGCACTCGCCGGATCATCGCATCGATCATCACGCCATCTCACCGTTCGCGTTTCTTCGTTCGGACGCAGGAGATCTTACAGGCAGGCAAGGCGCTAATACTGCACCCATTCCAACGCTTACGATATCACTGTGGCAAATTCACCATCTCAACGTGAATTTAAGCTTAAGGTGGCAGGCAAGCTGCCGCAGGTATCGTGAACAGAATCACAGCCTGTGCGATGGGGACGGCGACAGAATATCGATGGGCACGAACATGTTTGTGCGTTGCGGTTACCGCGGCTTCAAAGTAACACTACGCCCCTGCCGCACGGCGGCGCCGACAGGGCCGTGGCCCACTCCGGTCCCATTGACGTTTTCCCGAATGCCGAGCGCGCAAGTCGTCATCCGATGAAAATTCTGTACCATCATCGCACCCGGGCCGCCGATGGCTGTCGCGTGCATATCGAGGAAATGATCGCGTCCCTGCGCGGGCTCGGCCACGAGGTGCTGGTCGTGGCGCCGCGGCAATCGCGGGTCGAGCCCAGCGAGAGCAAGGGGACGGGCTGGGTCCCCTGGCTTCGGCAGAAGCTGCCGCGCGCCTGCGCCGAACTCCTCGAGTTCGGCTATTCCCTCTATGCGTTCGCGCGGCTCTACGCGGCCTACCGGCGGTTCCGGCCGGATGCGCTCTATGAGCGGTATAATCTCTATACGCCGACCGGCGTGTGGCTCGCGGCGCTGACGCGCCTGCCGGTGCTGCTCGAAGTGAACTCCCCGATGGTGGCGGAGCGCAGCGAGCACGGCGGCCTGGCGCTGACCGCGCTCGCCGATTGGACCGAACGCCTGTCGTGGCGCTCGGCCGACTACGTCCTGCCGGTGACGCGCGCGCTCGCGCGCCACGTCCAGGCCAAGGGGGTGCCCGACGAGCGGATCGTCGTGATCCCGAACGGCATCAACCTGTCGCACATTCCGGAACCGGTCGAGGGGGCTCGGCCGAAACTGCCGCTCGGGCTCGAGGGCAAGACCGTGCTGGGCTTCATCGGCTTCATGCGCGAATGGCACGGGCTCGACCGGGTGGTCGAGCTCTTGGCCCATCCGGCCGCACCGGCGGACGTTCATCTGCTGCTCGTCGGCGACGGGCCGGCGCGCGCCGCGATCGAGGCCCAGGCCCAGGCGCTCGGCGTGGCGGACCGCCTGACCATCACCGGCTTCCTGCCCCATGGCGACGTGCCGGCCTATCTCGCCGCCTTCGACATCGCGCTGCAGCCGGCGGCAACGGAATACGCCTCGCCGCTGAAGCTGTTCGAATATCTCCAAGCCGGACGTGCCATCGTTGCCCCGGACCAGTCCAACATCCGCGAGATTCTGACCCACGACCGGAACGCGCTGCTGTTCGACCTGGCCGAGCCGGCAGCGTTCGGCGAGGCGATCCTGCGCCTGTGCCGGGAGCCGGCGCTCCGCGAGCGTCTGGGCAATGCCGCGCGCGCGACCATCGCTGAGCTCAACCGCACCTGGGACAACAACGCGCGCCAGGTCGTGGCCCTGCTCGACCAGCGGATGGAGCAAGGGAATGCCGCGGCCGAGACGAGCCTGGGACGCTGAGGAGCCCGGGCGCTGAGGAGGAGCCTGCGGCCTAAGCACCTCCGGCCGTAAGGGCACAGCCGAGCGTTGCGCGAGGCCGACCGCTGCGGGTTGGCAACGCAGCGGCCGACGGCCTCGAAAACCACCGAGCGCACAATGCTCGGGCCGACGGTTGCCTTGCCGGCGCCGAGGGAGCCGTCACTTCGAAAGACTCGCCCGGAGCAACCGTTCGGCATCTCCTCGAGCCATTGCTTTGTCTTGGCAATCAAGATGACCAAAATTCTTGTTTCCGGCGAGCCGGGCGCGCAGCAGCCCTACTCCTCGTAAAATTTTTATCATATAAATTGAGAGCTCGCGTCTCGGCTGTATCGCACTTCCCGCCCCAGGCATATAGCGAACAGCACACGCGCAAATAGATCTACGCCAGTTCATGACGCAACGCCGCATAAGTGTCCGTCATGTTGCCCGACCTGTGGTGAACAAGCTCCTTCTTATGAAATGTATTGAGGCTCGGATGGCACCGGAAGCAGTCGCGCGCGAGAGTGAAGAACAATATCGGTTGCTGGCCGACAGCTCGATCGACATGATTCTCGTCGACAATGTCGAGGAAGGGCGGCGCCAATATATCTCGCCGGCCTGTTTCGCGCTGACCGGGTACACGCCAGAGGAGTATCTGGACGGCGGATTCGTCGAAAGCGTCCATCCCGACGATTTCGACCGCGTCGCCCGCGAGCGTGCGGAAACGATCGAGAATGGAGCCGCGACGCGCAGCACCTATCGCCTGCAGCGGAAGGACGGCAGCTATCGTTGGGTCGACGTCCGACGCAACCCGATCTTCAATCCCGAGACCGGTCGAGTCCGGCTGGTCCATTCGATCGTGCGCGATGTCGATGACCGCGAGCGGGCCTATCACGACCTGCATGCGAGCGAGGAGCGCTACCGGCTGCTCGCCGACAATTCGACCGACATGATCCTCGTCTTCAACGTCGTCGAGGGCCGCCGCCACTATGTCTCGCCCTCGTGCCTGGCGCTGACCGGCTACACGGTCGAGGAATATCTCAGCAATCGCTTCGCCGAGTGCGTCCACCCCGACGACGCGGAGCGCGTCGCCCGCGAGCGGGACGGCACCGTCAAGCATGGCCTGAAGACGCAGAGCACCTATCGGACGCGCCACAGGGACGGCAACTATCGCTGGGTCGAGGTCCGGCGCAGCCCGATCATCGATCCGGCGACCGGGCAGGTGCTGCTGATGCACGCCGTGGTCCGCGACGTCGAAGATCGCGAGCGGGCCTATCGCGACCTGCATGCGAGCGAGGAGCGCTACCGGCTGCTCGCCGATAATGCGACCGACATGATCGGCCGCCTCGATCTCGCGGGACGCCCGACCTATATCTCGCCCGCCTGCCTGCCGATCCTGGGCTATGCACCCGACGAGCTGATCGGGCAACCGATCGGCGAACTCGCCCATCCGGAAGACCGGCATCTCGTCGACGACGCCTTCCGCCGGCTCGGCTCGGGGGCGGCCACCGCCTCCGTCATCTATCGCGCCCGCCGCAGGGACGGCGTCTATCTCTGGCTGCATCTGGTCATGCAGCATCTGCGCAGCGGCAGCGCGGAGGCCCCGCGCGAGATCGTCACGACCATCCGCGACTTCACCCCGCAGAAGGCGATCGAGGAACGGCTCGAAGCCGCGCGGGCCGAGGCCGAGCGCGCCAACCAGGCGCGCACTGCGTTCTTCTCGAACATGAGCCACGAGTTGCGCACGCCGCTGAACGCCATCATCGGCTATTCGGAAATGATGCGGGCCGGCGCGCTCGGCCCGCTCGGCAACCCGAAGTACAAGGAATTCGCCGCCCGGATCGAGGAAGGCGGCCACCATCTGCTCAATCTTATCAACGACATCCTGGACTATGCCAAGGTCGAGGCCGGCGTCCTGGTGCTGCATGAGGAGCCGCTCGACCTCGTCGCCGAATTCCGTGCCGCCGCCGGCATCATTGAAGCCAAGGCGCTCCTGGGCAAGGTCGCCCTCGAGACGGCAGTCGCCGCCGACATGCCCTATCTGCGTGCCGACCCGACGCGGCTCAAGCAGATTCTGCTGAACCTGCTGTCGAATGCCATCAAGTTCACAGCACCCGGCGGCGCGGTGGCACTCTCTGCCGCGACCGCCGCTGACGGCGGCTTCGTCATCACCGTCGAGGACAATGGCTGCGGCATCGACGAGGCCGATCTGCCCCATGTGTTCGAGGCGTTCTGGCAGGCCGACAACGCCCGCAACCGCAAGGCGGACGGCACTGGCCTGGGATTGCCGCTGGTGCGTGCGCTGACCGAGATGCACGACGGCACGGTCGAGATCTCGAGCCAGGTCGGCACCGGCACCAAGGTCGTCGTGACCTTTCCCACGGACCGGGCGGTGCGCCTCAGCGCCTGAATTGTTTCGAAATCGGAATGAGCTGTCGCGCTCGCCGCCGTCAGATCGGATGACGTGCGTCCAGCGAGCCCAGGATGAGGTTCCGCTCGGCGGCATAGCGTTCGAGCGCCTTGCCGTTGCCTGACGGCTCGGCGAGGGCGACGTAGCTGTCCGGGCGCAGCAGGTAGAGCGCGCCGCGCTCGAGGCCGGCCGCCTCGTACTGCGACCGCCAGTCGAATTGCTGCAACGGCACGTCATGGGCGGCGCACCAGTCGGCGAGACCGGGCGCTGCCGTGCCGTAGACCTGGGCCTGCCAGCGCATCGCGGGCTGCGCGGCGAAATTGTCGATGCCATCGACCCTCACCCAGGGCGGGCGGTCGCCGCCATGGACATGCCCTGCGGTGCCGGCGCTGAGCGGACTGCCGCGATAGCTGAGCGTGATCTGGGCCACGGTGCGGAACAGATAGTCGCGCGCGGCCTCGAACCCGGCGACTGTCGGGATCAGCAGCGGGGCCACGCGCGTGCGCAGCTTGTCGGCAAGCGCGCCTTCGGCGGTGGCGAAGCTGAACACCCGGTCAGTCGTGGCGACGAGCCGCCGGGCGAAGCCGATCCGCTCCGCCTCATAGGTGTCGAGCAGACCGTCCTGCGCCCGCCCGCCCAGCACCGCCGCAAGCTTCCAGGCGAGATTGATCGCGTCGCCGATGCCCGTGTTCATGCCCTGGCCGCCGGCCGGGCTGTGGATATGCGCCGCATCGCCCAGCAGGAAGGCTCGACCCTTGCGGAAATGCTCGGCTACCCGGTGGTGGACATGATAGGTCGAGAACCAATTGACCCGGTGGACGTCGACCTTCATGTGGCGGATCGCGCGGTCGCTCACGTCTTCGAACCTGAGCGCCGCCGGATCGTCGGCCCGTTCGTCCCGTACGGTGCCGATCAGCCGGGCTCGCCCGGCGGCGAGCGGGAAGACGGCGAGGAAATCCGCCTCGTCGAGGTCGATATGCAGCTCGCCATTGAGCGCAGGCCCGCCGGCCTCGATGTCGGCGACATAGAACAGCTGGCGATAGGTGCCGCCGGGAAATCCCACGCCGAGCGTCTCGCGCACCAACGACCGCGCGCCGTCGCAGCCGGCGAGATAGCTTGCCTTGCAGACCTCCTCGCCGCCGTCGGCATGGCGCAGGCGCGCGTCGACCGTGCCGTTCCGCGCCTCGAAATGCACAAGCGTGGTGCCCCGTTCGACCGTCACACCCTGGGCCGCGAGCCGCTCGACCAGCAGCCGCTCGTGCTCGTCCTGGGGAAAGATCAGCAGGAATGGATAAGGCGTCAGGTCCGCCCCGACCTTCTCGAACGGGACGCGGGCGGCGCGGGCGCCTCGGACCCAGAGATTGACCGCGGGCGTCTTGTGGGCGCGCTGGAACACCGCGTCGCCGAGGTCAAGCTGGCGATAGAGCTCGAGCGTGCGGGCCTGGACCGCGAGCGCACGCGACGTCGTGCCCGGCGCGTCGGTCTTGTCGACGATGCGGACCCGGACGCCGAGCTTGGTCAGCCAGAGCGCCAGCACCAGGCCCGTGGGACCGGCGCCGACGATCAGAACATCGCTCCGCTTCATATCGACCTCCTTCAAGGGGTCAACGCCCGGGAAGCCGGTTGCTCTCAAGTTCGGACTACGTAAGGGCTATCGCTCCTTGCGGCCCGACTGCTCAGCCACGACCTCGCGCAGGCAGTCGAGGGCTGCCGCGACCGCCGCCCGTCCCGCCGCATCCTCGCGCCAGTACATGGTCACGGTGCCGAAGCCCGACAGCCGGAGCGGCACGATGCGCATCGCGTTCATATGCGCGAAGCGCGTCGCCGCGCGATGGGAGGCGAGCCCGATCATGTCGCTGTTGTTGAGCAGCGTCAGGTTGAGCGTGACCGAGTTCGATTCGACGTAGGGCGCCGGCAGGGTCCGGCCCGCCGCCGCGAGCGCATCGTCGAGCGAATCGCGGATCGGCGTGCCCTTGGGCCAGACGAGCCAGCGATAGGCGAAGAGATCGTCCCAGTCGACCGTCGCCTTGCCGAACAGCGGATGGCGCGGCCGGGCGACGAAATGGATCGGCTCGACATAGAGCGTCTCCGTCCGGATCTCGAGCACCGGCAGGTTGCGACTCGACCGGCCGACGACGACGTCGAGTTCGCCGTCGCCCAAGAGTCCCAGGAGCCGGTCGGTCGTGCTCTCGACCAGCTTGATCGAGGCCTGGGGCAGCCGCTGCATCAGCTTGAACGTCGCGAGCGGCACCGTGTCGGAGGCGGAGGCGCCCGAGGCACCCATCACGACCCGGCCGCTGCCGCCGTTGCGCATCGCCGCCAGATCGTCGCGCGCCCCGTCGAGATGCGCCTCGATGCGCCGGGCATGCGCGATCAGCGCCTCGCCGTAGGGCGTCGGCTTCAGGCCGCGCGCATGGCGTTCGAACAGCGGCAGGCCGATGTCGGCCTCGAGCTCTTTCAGCCATTTCGACAGGCCCGGCTGGGTCGTGTGAAGCGCCGCAGCCGACCGGCTGATGTTCTGCGTCTGGGCGAGGCTCAGCAGCATCTGCAGGTTCCGGAGCTTGAGCCGTGCGGTCCAGTCCATCGACCCTCCCTAGATATATGAAAAAATATATGGATTAGATCGAATAATCATTTTCCATAGCATGCCTGAGAGCCGAAGGTGACCGCAACAGGAGGCGCCCAGGGCGCCGCACCCTATCCAAAGGGAGGATCAGCATGAGCGGAGCCGCGGTGCGCCAGGAGCGCGCGAGCTATTACGAGCGGATCGGCCACAATCACCTGGCGCCGCTCTGGGAATCCTTGCACAACCTGGTGCCGAAGGCGCCGCAGCCGCGCTCCGTGCCGGCGATCTGGCACTATGGCGAGGTCCGTCCGCTCGTGATGCAGGCGGGCGAGATCATCAGCGCCGAAGAGGCCGTGCGCCGGGTGCTGGTCTTGGAGAACCCCGGCCTCGCGGGTGCTTCCAGCATCACGTCGACGCTCTATGCCGGGCTGCAGCTGATCCTGCCCGGCGAGATCGCGCCCAGCCATCGCCACACCCAGTCGGCGCTGCGCTTCGTCATCGAGGGCAACAGCGCCTGGACCGCGGTCGACGGCGAGCGCACGCCGATGCACCCCGGCGACTTCATCATCACGCCGTCCTGGACTTGGCACGATCACGGCAACGCGGTCGAGGCCGAGGGCGGTGAGCCGGTCGTCTGGCTGGACGGGCTCGACATCCCGCTGATCCGCAGCCTCGACGTGGGCTTCGCCGAGAATTACCCGGAAGCGGTCCAGCCGCTGACCAAGCCCGAGGGTGACAGTTTCGCGCGCTTCGGCCACAACATGGCGCCGGTGCGCCACCGGGTCGAGAACCCGACCTCGCCGATCTTCTGCTATCCCTACGATCGCACGCGCGAAGCGCTCGACCGGCTCTATCGCCACGGCGAGATCGACGCCTGGGACGGCGTCAAGCTGCGCTACGTCAATCCGACGACCGGCGGCTGGCCGATGCCGACGATGGCAACCTTCATGCAGCTGCTGCCGGCCGGCTTCCGCGGCCGGACCTATCGCTCGACCGACGCGACCGTGTTCTGCGCCGTCGAAGGCCGCGGCACCGCGCGCATCGGCGAGGCGCAATTCCCGTTCGGCCCGCGCGACATCTTCGTCGTGCCGTCCTGGGCACCGGTCCAGCTCGCGGCCTCCGACGACGCGGTGCTGTTCAGCTTCTCCGACCGCCCGGTGCAGGCGGCACTCAACCTGCTCCGCGAAGAGCGCAGCTGAGCGCTGGCGCCGCCCCTTTCCATTCTGTCATCGGATCCAACATGTCGCTCGTCGTTCCTGCGCCCGCCCCCGTCTTCCTGCCGATCGCCGGCACCGCCGACCGTTTTCCGGTGCGCCGGGTCTATTGCGTCGGCCGCAACTACGCCGCCCACGCCCGCGAGATGGGCTTCGACCCCGATCGTGATCCGCCGTTCTATTTTGCGAAGCCGGCCGACACGATCTTGCCGATCGCCCATGGCAAGATTCTGGAACTGCCCTATCCGAGCCTGACCAGCAATTATCATTACGAGGCCGAGTTGGTCGTCGCGATCGGCAAGGGCGGCGCCGACATCCCGCTTGGGGCGGCGCTGGACCACGTCTGGGGCTATGCGATCGGGCTCGACATGACCCGGCGCGACCTGCAGATCGCCATGCGCGAAAAGGGCCGGCCGTGGGAGATCGGCAAGGCGTTCGATGCCTCGGCGCCGATCGGGCCACTCTATCCGGCCGCCGCCGTGCCGGGCGTGCAGCAGGCCAACATCTGGCTCACCGTCAACGGCACGAAGAAGCAGGACAGCACCATCGGCCACCTGATCTGGTCGGTGCCGGAGACGATCGCCGATCTGTCGCGCTATTTCCGGCTGGAACCGGGCGATCTCATCTATACCGGCACGCCGGAAGGCGTCGGCGCCGTCGTCCCGGGCGACCTGATCGAGACCGGCATCGACGGTCTCGGCACGATCCAGGCGCGCGTGGTCCAGGGCTGACGCACATGCAGCTCTACAGCTTCTTCAACAGCTCGACCTCCTACCGGGTCCGCATCGTGCTGGCCTTGAAGGGCCTCGACTACGACTACCGGCCGGTCAATATCCGTGTCGGGGGCCATCGCGACCCGGCCTATGTCGCCGAGGTCAACCCCTCGGCCGTCGTGCCGGCGATCGTCACGGACGACGGCGTCACGCTCGGCCAGTCGCTGGCGATCATCGACTATCTGGACGCGCACCACCCGGAGCCCCGGCTCATTCCAGAGGATCCGGCAGAGCGCGCCCGGGTGCTGGAGCTTGCGTCGCTCATCGCCTGCGACATCCATCCCGTCAACAATCTGCGCATCCTGAAGTATCTCCAGGACAAGCTCGGCGTCACGGCCGAAGAGAAGGACGCGTGGTACAAGCATTGGGTGGCCGAAGGCCTCGCGGCGGTCGAACGGCTGCTCGCGCGCTACGGCAGCGGCCCCTTCTGCTTCGGCGCGGCACCGACGCTCGCCGACTGCTGCCTCGTGCCGCAGATCGCCAACGCGGAGCGCATGGGCTGCAATTTCGACGATTATCCGAAGACGATGGCGGCCTATCGCCACGCGATGGCATTGCCGGCCTTCGCCGCCGCGGCGCCGAAGCGACAGCCGGACTTCGTCCAGTAAAACAAGACGACTAGAACAAGGGCCGAGTGAGGGAGGACCTCATGAGTGAACGGAAAGTCATCGTGGTCGGCGGCGGCATCGGCGGTCTCGCCGCAGCCCTGGTCCTGGCCCGGCTCGGCATTTCGGTCGAGCTTCTGGAGCGCAGCGAGACGATCGGCGAGATCGGCGCCGGCATCCAGCTCGGCCCCAACGCGTTTGCCGCCTTGGACGGCCTCGGGGTCGGCGCCGCCGCACGCTCGCGCGCCGTGTTCATCGATCGCCTCACCCTGATGGACGCGGTCGACGCGCACGAGGTCGCCTCGATCGACGTCGGCCCCACCTTCCGCGAGCGTTTCGGCAACCCCTACGGCGTCATCCATCGCGCCGACATCCACCTGTCGATCCTCGAGGCGGTCAGGGACCACCCGCTGATCCGTTTCCGCACCTCGACCCTGGTCGAAAAGCTCGAGCTCGACGATACCGGCGCCACCGTCACCGACCAGCGCGGCGAGCGCTATCGCGCCGACGCGGTCATCGGCTGCGACGGCGTCAAGTCGGTCATCCGCCAGACCCTGATCGGCGACGAGGCCAAGGTCACGGGCCATGTCGTCTATCGCGCGGTCGTCGACATCGCCGAGATGCCGAAGGAGCTGCAGATCAACGCGCCGGTGGTCTGGGCCGGGCCGAACTGCCATCTGGTCCATTACCCGCTGCGCGGCGGCCAGCAGTACAACCTGGTCGTGACCTTCCACAGCCGCGGGCAGGAAGTCTGGGGCGTGCGCGATGGCAGCAAGGAAGAGGTGCTCAGCTATTTCGAAGGCATCCACCCACGCCCGCACCAGATGCTCGATCGGCCGAAATCCTGGCGGCGCTGGGCGACCGCCGACCGCGACCCAGTGCCGGCCTGGAGCCAAGGCCGCGCCACCGTGCTGGGCGATGCCGCCCATCCGATGACGCAATACATCGCCCAAGGCGCCTGCATGGCGCTCGAGGACGCGGTGACGCTCGGCGCCGCCATCGCCGAGGCCGATTTCGATTTCGAGGCGGCATTCCGTCGCTACGAGACCGTCCGGATCCCGCGCACGGCGCGCGTCCTCTATTCGGCGCGCGAGATGGGCCGGGTCTATCACGCCAAGGGGGTGGAGCGGCTCGTGCGCAACCAGCTCTGGGTCGGCCGGACCCAGGCGCAATTCTACGATGCCCTGCAATGGCTCTACGGCTGGAGCGCCGAGCGCTGTCTCGACTGAAGCCGGGGCACAAGACAACAAAAGAAAAACGATACAAGGGAGGAACGAAGAAGCATGTTGGGAACACCGCCGCCGCCAGGTGCCCTGAACGGCATCGCCACGCTGTTCAGCCGATTGCTGGGCGCCGCCCTCATCGTGGCGGTGATCGTCAACGTGGTGAATGTCATCGGCCGTTACGGCTTCAACCACGCGATCACCGGCGCCGACGAGTTCCAGATCTACCTCATGATCTCGATGGCGTTCCTCGGTGGCCTCGTCGCCCATATCCGCCGCCGGCACCTGCGCATGGACGTGCTGACGCGCCACTTCCCGCCCGGGCTCGCCCGCCTGGTGAACGGCGCCGAGGCGCTGGTCGGCGTCGCGGTCTGCAGTCTCATGACCTGGATCTCGTGGAACTACACGATCAAGATGTTCCGCATCGGCAGCCATAGCGAGAATGCCCACATCCCGATGTGGATTCCGCACAGCGTGCTGGCCATCGCGTTCACGCTCATGACCTTGGTCGGGCTGGTCCGGCTGTTCGTACGCGCGGAGATCGAGGCCGCCCCGGCGCCACGCCCGGTCGAAGACGTGCTGCCGGAGGCAGCGCCATGAGCCTCGTCCTGGGCGTGCTGCCCGTGGCGCTGCTGCTTCTGGGCTTCCCAATCTTCCTCGTGCTGCTGACGGCGGTCATCGCGACCCTGCTCCTGTTCATGCACACGCCGCTCTCGATCCTGCACCAGACGCTGTTCGGCGCGGTCAACGCCTACACGCTCCTCGCCGTGCCGTTCTTCATCTTCACCGGCGAGCTCATGGGCCGCGGTTCGGTGGCGCAGCGGCTGGTCAATTTCGTCAATGCCGGCGTCGGGCGCGTGCCCGGCGGGCTCGGCGTCACGACCGTCTGCTCCTCGGCCCTGTTCGGCGCCATGTCGGGCTTGAGCGCCGCCTCGGTCGCGACGATCGGCCGGGCCATGCTGCCGGCACTGATGAAGGCGGGCTATCCCATGCGCTTCTCGGCCGGGCTCTTGACCTCGATGGGCGCCATCGACGTCGTGATCCCGCCCAGCATCCCGCTTCTGGTCTATGGTACGGCGGCGCAGGAATCGGTGCCGCGCCTCTATGCCGCCGGCATCATTCCGGCGCTGCTGCTGACCTTCCTGCTCTGCGCCTATGTCGTCTGGTACTGCTGGAGGAACGGCATCGGCGGCGACAAGGACTTCGTGCTGAGCGAACTCGGCCGCGCCGCCGCGCGCGGCGTGACCGCGCTCGGCGCGCCGGTCATCATCTTCGGCGGCATCTATGGCGGCGTGTTCACGCCGACCGAGGCTGCGGCCGTCGCCTGCGTCTATGCCGCGGGCGTGCCGATGCTGATCTATCGCGAGCTCGGCTGGCGCGACGTGTTCGACTGCGCTGAGACGACCGCCGTCTTCACCGGCCAGATCCTGGTCATCGTCGCCTGCGCCGTGCTGTTCGGCTGGGTGCTGACGGTGAACCAGATCCCGGCGGAACTCACCCACTGGCTGACCGGCATGCACCTGCCGGTCTGGAGCCTGCTGCTCGCGATCAATATTCTCTTGCTGCTCGTCGGCTCGTTCATGGACGGCATCTCGGCCATCCTGCTGCTGACGCCGCTCTTGGTGCCGCTCATGAAGGCGGTCGGCGTCGATCCCGTGCATTTCGGCATCATCTTCGCCGTCAACCTCGGCATCGGCCTGTTCCACCCGCCGTTCGGCATCAACATCTTCGTGGCGCAGACCGTGCTCCGGCTGCCGCTCAACATGATCTACCGCGGCATCGTGCCCTTCGTGTTCGTGTATCTGGTCGGGCTCGCGATCATCACCTACGTGCCGGCCGTGTCGCTCGCCGGCGTGCACTGGCTCATCCATTGAAAAACCAAGAATCTGGGGAGGATCTGGTCATGGAAATCTCGCGTCGCGCCCTCATGAGGAGCGCCTCGGGTCTCGCCTGCCTCGCCAGTCTCGGCCTCTCGCGCCGAGCCTGGGCCGAGGATTTCACCATGAAGCTCACCACCACCGCGTCGAACGACCTCGACACGGAGTGGCTGACGCTGCTGAAGCAGGGCGTCGAGAGCTCGAGCGGCGGCAAGATCAAGGCGAACGTCTATCCGGCGAGCCAGCTGGGCTCGGCCGAGACGACGATCGAGGGCGTGACCATGGGCACGGTCGAGGTCGCGCTCAATGCGTCCGGCGTTTACGAGGGGCTGGAGCCGCGCTTCGCCGTGCTGGCGGTGCCCGGCGTCGTCACCAGCATGGCGCAGGGTGCCAAGGTCTATGCCGATCCGGCGGTGCGCGACCGCCTGAACGCGATCGCCAAGGGCAAGGGCGTCGAGGTCATCACGGCGATGATGCATTCGCCGGTCGGCATCGTCTCGCGCAAGCCGATCAAGACGCTCGCCGACTTCAACGGCATGAAGATCCGCGTGCCGGGCTCGGCGCTGCTGATCGAGCAGCTGAAGCAATTGGGCGCCTCGCCCATCGCCATGTCGCTGGGCGAAGTGCTGCCGGCGTTCCAGAACGGCACGATCGACGGCGTCTATGCCGGCACGACGATCTTCTCGGCGCTCAAGTACTACGACATCTCGAAGAACATGACGCTGCTGCCCGGCACCTTCATCGTCATGCTGGGCCTGATCAACGGCGACTTCCTCGAGCAGTTGGGCCCGCTCGCGAAGACCGTGCGCGACGAGGCGCGCAAGGCGGATGCCGCCGGCGCCCCCTGGGGCGAGCAGGATGTCGCTAACGCGCGCGCCGCGTGGGAGAAGAATGGCGGCCAGACCCTGACGCTCGGCGACGCCGACGCCAAGCAATATCTCGACATCGTCGTGCCGACCGCCGTCAAGAACCTGAGCGCCGACGCGAAGGCAGACTACGAAGTGCTGAAAGCGACCTCGGCGAAATACGCGTGAGCGGGGAGCCCGTCATGACGGCATTCACGATCCCTGCGGGCGTACTGCCCGAGCACCGGGACCTCTATTACGGCGGCGCCTGGCACACGCCGGCAGCCGGCCGCTACATCACGAGTGCCGCGCCCGCGACCGGCCAGCCGATCGCCGCGGCGCCGGTCGCCGAGGCGGACGACGTCGACGCCGCGGTGCACGCTGCCCATGCGGCGTTCGGCGGCTGGCGCCGCATGCTGCCGGCCGAACGCGGCCGGCTCCTGCGCCGGGCGGCCGAGGTGCTGCGCGCCCATGCCGACGAGCTGGCGCTGCTCGACGCGCTCGACACCGGCAACCCGATGACCATGCTGGCTGGCGATGCCCGTTTCGCCGCGAACGGGCTCGACTATTTCGCCGGGCTTGCGACCGAGCTCAAGGGCGAGACCATCCCGATGGGCGACGGCAACCTCAACTACACGGTGCGCGAGCCGATGGGCGTCATCGCGCGCATCGTGGCATACAACCACCCGCTGATGTTCGCCGCCTTGCGCATCGCCGCCCCGCTTGCAGCCGGCAACACGGTCGTGGTCAAGGCGCCGGACCAGGCACCGCTGTCGCTTTTGCGCCTCGCCGAGCTGATCGGCGACATCTTCCCGGCAGGCGTGGTCAATTTCCTCGCCGGCGGCCGGGCGTGCGGCGAAGCGCTGACCCAGCATCCGCTGGTGCGCAAGATCACGCTCATCGGCGGCGTGCCGACGGGCAAGGCCGTGATGCGGAGTGCTGCGGACACGCTCAAGCCCGTGCTCTTGGAACTCGGCGGCAAGAATGCCCTCGTGGCCTATCCCGACGCCGACTTCGAGGCCTTGGTCCAGGGCCTCGTCCAGGGCATGAACTTCACCTGGGCCGGCCAGTCCTGCGGCTCGACCAGCCGGGTGTTCCTGCATGCCTCGATCCACGACCGCGTGCTGGAGGCAGTGGCGCGGCTCATTCCCGAACGGCACAAGCCGGGCCTGCCGACCGATCCGAAGACGACGATGGGCTCGCTCGTGAGTGAGGCGCAGCGCGACAAGGTCGAGGGCTTCGTCCGCTCGGCGCTCGACGAGGGAGCGCGGCTCGTGTGTGGCGGCAAGCGGCCGGCCGATCCGGCGCTCGCCAATGGCTTCTTCTACGAGGCGACCGTGTTCGCCGACATGCGCCCCGACATGCGGCTCGCCCGCGAAGAAGTATTCGGACCCATCATGTCGGTGTTCCGCTGGGACGACGAGGATCGGCTCTTCGCTGAGGTGAACGCGGTCGACTATGGGCTCACCGGCTCAATCTGGACCCGCGACCTCGCGACCGCCCATCGGGCGGCATCGCGCATCGAGACCGGCTACGTCTGGATCAACAACACGAGCCAGCATTTCCTGGGGGCACCGTTCGGCGGCGTGAAGCAGTCCGGCATCGGCCGCGAGGAGTGTTTCGAGGAGCTCCTGGAGTTCACCCAGGTCAAGAACATCAACGTCAAGCTCGCGGCCGCCTGACCCGAAATGGTCGAAAGCTTCGACTATATTATCGTCGGCGCGGGCTCGGCCGGCTGTGTGCTGGCCCATCGCTTGGGCGAGGATCCGGACGTCCGCATCCTGGTGCTCGAGGCGGGCGGCGCCGACCGCTCGCCGATCATCAAGATCCCGCTCACCTGGGGCCTGATCCTCAAGCACCGCATGTTCGACTGGGGCTATTTCACCGAGCCCGAGCCAGGCATGGACGGCCGGCGCATCGAATGCGCGCGCGGCAAGGTCGTGGGCGGCTGCACGTCCATCAACGGCATGGCCTATGCCCGCGGCATTCCGGAAGACTACGACCATTGGGCGAACGATTTGGGCCTCAAGGACTGGTCCTATGACCGGGTGCTGCCCTATTTCAAGCACTCGGAATCCTGGGAGGCGGGCGAAAGCGAATTGCGCGGCGGCAGCGGGCCGCTGACCGTCGAGACCCTGCGCTTCGAGGACCCGCTGGTCGAGGCGTTCCTCAACGCGACCGACCGCGCCGGCCACGGCCGGACCGACGATTATAACGGCGCCCGCTCGGACGGCTTCGGCCCGATGCAGGCGACCTTGCGCCGGGGCCTGCGCTGCAGCGCCGCCGTCGCCTATCTGAGGCCGGCGCTCGCGCGCGGCAATATTACGCTCCGCACCGGGGCGCTCGCGACCCAGGTGCTGTTCGAGGGCGCACGGGCAGCCGGCCTCGCCTATCGCCGCGGCGGCGCGACGCATGAGATCCGCGCCGAGCGCGGCGTGCTGCTGTGCGGCGGGGTCATCAACTCGCCGCAGCTGCTCATGCTGTCCGGCATCGGCGACCCGGCCGAGCTCCGACGCCACGGCATCGCGGTCAGGGCGGCGCTGTCCGGTGTCGGCCGCAACCTGCAGGACCATGTCGTGTGCGACGTGCGCTGGCGGCGGCGTACGCCGGGGCCGCTGCATCGCGGCTTGAGGCTCGACCGGATCGGCATCGACCTCATGCGCGCCTTCCTGTTCGGCACGGGCTTGGCGAGCCGCATCCCGGCCGCTGCCGTCGGGCTGGTGCGCAGCCAGCCCGACGTCGCGTTGCCCGACGCCCAGTTCATCCTGGCCGCCGGGCCGATGAATGCGGCGCCGCATCTCGAACCGTTTCTCAAGGCCTATACGGACGCCTTCGGCATCAAGGGCGTGATGCTGCAGCCGGAGAGCCACGGCACGGTCCAGCTCGCCTCGGCTGATCCCACGGTGCCGGCCGTCATCCGGCAGAATTTCCTCGCGACCGAGGGCGACCGGCAGACCATCCGCGCCATGGTGCGGCGCATGCGCGAGATCGGCGCCCAGGCGCCGCTCCAGCCCTTCATCGCCGAGGAACTGGCGCCCGGTGCCGGCCAGACGACCGATGCGGAGATCGATGCCTTCGTGCGCCGCACGGCAATCACGCTGCACCATCCGGTCGGGACCTGCCGCATGGGCGCCGACGGCGACGATGATGCCGTGCTCGACGGCCGCATGCGGGTGCGCGGGATCGAGGGCCTGCGCGTCGTCGACGGCTCCGCCCTGCCCCGCGTCGTCCGTGGCCCGACCAACGCGCCGATCCTGATGATGGCCGAAAAGATTGCCGACGACCTGCGCGGCCGCTCCAACCTGCCTCCCCATTGATCCCGGAGTTCCGTAGATGACCGTCTTGCCCAACGTCGACGCCCAGCTGCTCGAAGACCTGGTCGACGCCAACCACATCCTGTTCACCGAAGGCGTGGTCGATGCCTTCGGCCATGTCAGCGTGCGCCACGACAAGCATCCGGACCGTTTCCTGCTCGCGCGCAACATGGCGCCGGGCTCGGTCGAATCCAGCGACATCGTCGAGTTCGACCTGGACGGCACGCCGCTCAACGGCGAGACCCGGCGCGTCTATCTGGAGCGTTTCATCCATGGCGAGATCTATCGCGCCCGGCCGGACGTGATGGCGGTCGTGCACAGCCATTCGCCGTCGGTCGTGCCGTTCAGCATCGTGAAGAGCGTGCGCTTCAAGCCGGCCTGCCATATGTGCGGGTTCCTCGGCCACGGCGCCGACATCTTCGAGATCCGCGACGCCGGCGGGCCGGCGACCGACCTGCTGATCCGCGACCGGCATCTGGGCAAGGCGCTCGCCGACACGCTGGGCGCGTCGAACGCCGTGCTCATGCGCGGCCACGGCTCGACCGTGGTCGGCCCGACGCTGAAGCAGGCGGTCTACCGTGCGGTCTATACCGAGGTGAACGCCAAGCTGGTGTCGGAAGCGCTCAAACTCGGCCCGGTGGAATATCTCTCGCCCGAGGAAGCGGTAACAGCGCTCGCGATCGAAAAGGAGATCGAGCGGCCGTGGCAGTTCTGGAAGGCGGCGGCACGCGAAGCCCGCGCCAGATAAGCCGAAAATCGGCGTCCACTATCGCCGCATGTGGGCGCCACCACTATCGAAAGTGGCGCGAAGTCCCTATACTCGGGCGCATCGGAAAGATGCCCCCGAGGGTGGGCGTCGTCTTCGTTCTGGGCGGCGGCCGATCCTTTCCATGCACCTTCCGGCTGGTTTCCGCCTCCGTCGTTAGCGAGCCTTCATGTCAGGTCTGACCAACCCTCCCGGAAACGACCTGCCCGCCTCCAAGAGTGCCGACGACAACGAGGCGACGATCTTCGCGCCGCAACCCGCCAAGCTCGCCGCAGCCGGCGGCGAGACGGTGGCGCCGACCTCACCACCGGCCGCCGCCGATCCCGCTCCATCGACCGACCCCGCCACGCCGACCGGCTCGACCTCCGGGCCCAAGGTGGTGCCGAGCCTGGCCTCGATCACGACCGGCGCCATTCTGGCCCATACCTACGAGATCGAGGCGCTGCTGGCGCGCGGCGGCATGGGCGAGGTCTATCGGGCGCGCCATACGGAGCTCGGCTCCCAGCACGCGATCAAGGTGATCCTGCCGCAGCTCGCGAGCGAGGCGCGCTTCATCTCGCTGTTCCAGGAGGAGGCCCGCAAGCTGCGGCGCGTGCGCGACGACGCGGTCGTGGGTTACGAGGGTCTGTTCCTCGACGAGAACGGCCTGCGCTACCTGGTCATGGAATTCGTCGACGGACCGTCGCTCGCCCACGTCATGGCCACGCGGCGCTTCTCGACGACCGAGATCCTGCAGCTGCGCGACCGGGTCGCGCGCGGCCTGGCCGCAGCGCACGAGAAGGGCATCTATCACCGCGACATCTCGCCGGACAACATCATCCTGGTCGAGGATCGGACCGACCAGGCGAAGATCATCGACTTCGGCATCGCCAAGTCGACCGAGCCCGGCGACCGCACCGTGGTCGGCCAGGATTTCGCCGGCAAATATTCCTGGGTCTCGCCGGAACAGCTCGGCCTCTACGGCGGCACGGTCGACGGCCGGTCCGACATCTACAGCCTGGGCCTGGTGCTGGCCGCCGCCGCGATCGGCCGGCCGCTGCCGATGGGCAATTCGCCGATCTCGGTCATCGAGGCGCGCCGTGGGGTGCCGGACCTCAGTGCCGTGCCCGAGGAACTGCGCGCCGTGATCGCCCCGCTGCTGGAGCCGAACCCGGCGGACCGGCCGCAGTCCATGCGCGACTTGCTTGCCGGCGTCCCGGCGCCCGCGCGCAGCGCGCCGCCGCAGGTGAAGCAGGAGCCGCCGCCCGATTTCGACTTCCTGGCGCCGGCGGAACCGGCCAAGCACGAGACGGCACTGCCGCCCCCGCGTCCGGTAGAGGCAGCGCCCGCCAAGCGCCGCTCGATGGCTCCGGTCGCAGGCGCCGCCGTCGTCGCCGTCGCAGCGATCGCCGGCGCCGGCTGGTACTTCCTGCGCCCGACGCCCCCGGCTGCTCCGCCGATTGCCAGGCCGGTCACGCCGACCGCCCAGACTGATGCGACCCAGCCCCAGGTCCAGCAGCAGCCCCAGACGCCGCCAAGCCAAACGACGCCGACCCAGACCGCAACCGCTCCCGGTCCGGCGCCGCAGCGCGAGGACGTGCTCGCCGCGGCCCAGCAGGTGACGGCGGGCTACCAATGCGCGCATCTCACCGTCTCGCTCGGCGACGACCTCAAAGGCACCGTGTCGGGCTATGTCGCGAGCCAGCTCGACCTCTCGAGCCTGCGGGCGAACCTGGTCGGCGTGCGCGGCGCCGAGATTGCGGCGAGCGGCGTCCAGGTGCTGGAACGGCCGTTCTGCACCGTGGCTCAGCTGCTCGACACGAACACGACGGAAGACGCCCCGGCGGTCGAGTTCAACCGCTCGACCAAGATCTATCACGACGGCGACAAGCTGGTGCTGAACGCGCGGACCGGCGACCGCGACGGCTATCTCTATGTCGACTACATCGACAATACCGGCAGCGTGGTCCACATGCTGCCGCTGCCGGGCAAACCCGCAGCTCTCATCAAGGCCGGGACCCGCGTGACGCTCGGCACCGCGTCGCCGACGCCGAAGCCCAACGAGAAGATCTACGAAGTAAGCGAGCCGTTCGGCGCGAACATGATCGTGACCTTCGTCTCGCCGAAGCCGCTGTTCGACAAGAGCCGGCCGGAGCAGGAATCGTTCGATCAATACGGCGACGCGCTCGACGCAGCACTCCGGCGCACCGGTCCCGGCGTCATCTCGAGCTACAGCCTGTTCGAGACGCACAAGTAGGCGCTCCCGGCCCCAAGCTCCCGGCTATAAAGGCCGGGAGCTTGCCGGATCGCTACTCGCCCGCGATCGTGACTTGGACGCGGCGATTGACCCCGCTCGTCGGGTTGGCCGGGTCGAGCAGCTGGGTCTTGCCGTAGCCGACGGTCTTGAGCCGGTTCTGGTCGATGCCGTACTTCGCCACGAGGTAATCCTTGACCGCCGCCGCCCGGCGCTCCGACAGCGCGAGATTGGCCTCGTCGGAGCCGACCGCGTCCGTATGGCCGGCGATCTGGAAGCTCGCGTCCTTGAGCGAGGGATCGGTCAGCGCATGGCCGAGATTATCGAGCGCCTTGGTGGCCGGGCCGGTGAGCGCGGCGGAATTGAAGCCGAACTCGACCTTGAGGTTGGCCCCGGCCGAGGCAGCCGGCGGGGCCGGCGGCGCGTTGCTGACACGCAGGCCGCGCGTCACCGGCGGCGAGGCCTTCAGGCAGTCGACGATCTGCGTTGCGTTGAGCGAGCCGGCGCATTTCGTGCTGTTGGTGGCCTGGGCCGAGGCGGCGCCGTCCCAGCCGAGCGCCACGAACAGCCCCAACGCCACCATGACCGGCAGCCGACTAAAATGCAGCCGGCGAAAATTCGGAGTCATGAACGATCCCCTCTGGTCAAGACCGGGCCGGGACGTCCCCCGCAATACCCTTGAGAGTCCTACAGCATTTTACCGGAACGGACCGGTGATCTCCATCACCGGCTGAACCGGCACCACCCGTTCGCTCAACCGACCAGAACGGTCGGGCAGCCGATGACGATCATGCCGCCGTGCGCCGTCGAATCGCCCATCCGCGCAGCCGGCAGGCCGCCGATCAGCACGGTCTGCGCGCCCATGGCGATCGCGTCAGGTGGCCCGACGCAGGTGCACATGTCGCTGACGCGCGCGGCCGGCAGGCCGCCGATCAGCACGGTCGGCGCGCCCGGCGGCAGGATCGGCCCGCCGACATGGGGCACGGGGCCGGTGGTCATCGGGCAGACATGCATGTCGCTGATGCGTGCGGCCGGTTGGCCCATGGCTTAGCCCTCCCCGCTTATGCCGGCGCCGTGTCGCGGCCGCGCCCGCCGCCGGCGATATTGGCGCCGTAGGCGAGGAACTGGCGATAGCGGTCCGGTGCCTGTTGCGGCTCGGTCTGCAGAGCCGACAGCATGATCGACCCGGACACCGCAAGGCCGGTCAGATGCTCGGCCGGCGGCACCACCGGATTACCGGCCGGCGACAGGCTGCCGCCCGACCAGAAGGCACCGACCGCGGCCCAGCTGGACGGCGTGTCGAACTGGGCGGCCTCGGCCTTCGCCATCGCCGCGCGGCGGTTCTCCTCGGTCGGGCGATAGACCCAGTCCTCGGCAGCCTTGAGCGCCGCCTCGATCTCGGGCCGCGCATCAGGCGGCAACCGGTCGCGGGCGCAGAGACAGGCCCACCATACCGCCTCGCGCTTCGGCAGCCCGCGCGCGAGGAAGCGCACCGCATCGGCAAAAAGCTCCTGTGCCACCAACGCCTCGAATAGCGTCTGCGCCGCGGTGCCGGGCGCGTTCAGCGCCTGCGCCTCCGGCGTCAGCGCCAGGCCCTGGCAGATGTCCGGCACGGGGAGCGTCACTTTCTTGAACGGCAGAGACAAGCCCTCTCTCCTCTTGTGGTCGCGTCCTCGTCGGCCGTCAGCCGATCATCGTGAGCCCGCCCTTCAACTGTAGCATGCCGTCGGCGGATACCTGAACCATGGCGCCGGAAACCTGGGTCTGGGCGCTGCCCGCGACCTTGATCATGACGCTCGACAGCGTGATCTGCGCCGGCTCGATCTTGACCGAGCTGCCGCCGACGGTGAGCTCGATCGCCTGCGCCGCCGTGACCGAGATCTTCCCGGCGTTGACGCTGATCGTATAGTTGCCGGCGGTGACGGTCAGGCTCTCGTTGCCCTGCGACACGGTCGTGCTGTTATCACCCTGCGATACCGTGATCGCCCGCTTGCCCTGCTTGATCGTGACAGTCTCGTTGCCCTCTTCGACCGTCTCGGTCCGGTTGTTCTTGATACTGATGGTCTGGTCGTGCAGCACCTTCAACGTGTCGTCGTTCTCGACGACCGTGTTGAAGTCCTTCTGCGCGTGCATATAGACCTCTTCGGACCCCTTCTTGTCCTCGAAGCGGATCTCGTTCGAGCCGCCGCCGCCCTTGCTCGAGTTGCTCTTGATCGTCGACTGGGTCTGGTTCGCCGGCAGCGCATAGGGCGGCATGCTGGTGCCGTTGTAGACCCGTCCGGTCACGATCGGACGATCCGGATCGCCCTCCAGGAAATCGACGATGACCTCCTGGCCGATGCGCGGCAGGAACATCGCCCCCCATTTCTCGCCAGCCCAAAGCTGCGATACGCGCAGCCAGCAGGAGCTGGTCTCGTCTTTCTTGCCCAGCCGATCCCAATGGAACTGGACCTTCACCCGGCCATAGGAATCGGTCCAGATCTCCTCGCCGGCCTTGCCCACGACCATGGCGGTCTGCGGCCCGCGCACGATCGGGCGCGGCGTCGCCCGCGCAGGCCGGAACGGCAGGCTGGATTTGGTCGCCACGATCGAACAGATGAACGCGTCCCCGCTCGGGGCACCCGATACGAATTCGGCGGACTGCGCCGAATAGGACGAGGCGACGATGAGATATTGCTGGTCGTAAAGGGCGGAAACCGGATGCCCCGTCAGCGTGAAGAGCCGGCCGGCGCCGATGCCACGCACGTCGCCATGCCCGTGATAGAGCTCATACTGCGACTCCAGTTCCTCGATGCGGACGCCAGCCAGCCTGGCACCGCCCTGGCCCACATCGTAGCCGCCCGGATAGTCATAGATCTCGAGGTCGGTTCGGGCTTTCGGCAGAGCGCTGGGCTTCTCCGACAGCAGGCGGCTACGCGGCGCCGTGAAGTCGAAGTCCGTATGAGTGTATTTGCCGCTGCGGATCTCGGTCGAGACCGACCAATCCTCGAGGCAGTCGGCCTCCCGGCGGTCGGCGTCATCGGGCGGATAGTAGGGCACCTTCGCATAGCCGGGCGCCGTGCTGTGCGCGCCGACGCCGTCGGCCAGCACCAGCGTGTGCTTGCCGTCCTCGTGGGTGAAGTAATAGTAGATGCCCTCCGCCTCCATCAGCCGGCTGACGAAATCGAAGTCCGTCTCGCGGTATTGGACGCAATAGTCGCGCGACGGATAGGTCTTCGACAGCGAGTTGGTGAAGTCGGAGAAGCCCAGATCACGAAACACGGACAGGATGATGTCCGGTGCCGCCTTGTCCTGAAAGATCCGGCAATCGGCCACCCGCGTCAGGAACCAGAGCCACGGCCGGAGCGTCACCCGGTAGGACGACAGCCTGAGATCGCCTCCCGTATGGGCAAACTGTGTTACGACGCCGTTGAAGTAGCGCTTGGTGTCGTCCGGCAGGTCGGCCGTGATGGTCATCCGCTCGCCAAGCAGGTCTTTGGACGTGATCGTGTGCTTCTCGCTCAGCAGGTCGAGCGTGAATTCGAACAAGCCGCTCAGCTGTTCCATGCCGCTCATTCGGTGAAGCAGCAGCACATCCTCGCCGAGCGGCGAAGATACGGAGAATTGTCGTTGCGTCTGGCTGAAGGGCATTTCGCTCGCCTCTGTTCGCACCGCTGCAAATTAGCGGATTTGTCCCTCGCCGCCGAGCCTGCTCTTGCCGATCGAAGCATCGGCCGCGACGAGTTCGGATGACCTGTTGGCGGCCCGCCGCCGGTTCCCTATGATCCTGATCGCCTTTGCTTGCAGGAAATCGATTCCGCTCGGCTGTGAGCCCACCAGAAATTTCAACGTCCGTCGAGAAGTTCGCGAGGTGCGGGAGTGTCCGATCTGGATGAGCTGTTGAGATCGGCGGTCGCCCGGCATCGCGCGGGCGAGCTCGATGCGGCCGAAGCCGCTTATCGGGCCCTCATTGCCCAAAATCCGGAAAACGCCAGCGCGCTTCATTTCCTGGGCGTCCTCAGCCATCAACGAGGCGATGACGCGGCGGCGCTCGAGCTGATGCGCCGTGCCCTGGCGCTCGCGCCCGACGACGTCGCCGCCCTCAACAACCTCGGCAACATCCATCTCGAACGGGCCGCACTCGCCGACGCCGAGGGGGCCTATCGCAAGGCACTCGCCTTGCGGCCGGACTTCGCCGACGGCCACAACAATCTTGGCCTGGTGCTGGGCATGCTGGATCGGCCGGAAGAGGCCGAGGCGGCGCTCGAACGCGCGATCGCCCTCGAGCCACGCCGGGCCGATTTCCATCACAACCTGGGCCTGCTGCTGCGCCGGCGCGGCGCGCTCGCCCGGGCGATCGCCACCTTCCGGGCGGCGCTCACGCTCGATCCTGGCCGCAGCCGATCGTTCGAGGCGATGATCCAGGCCCAGTACCGCCACAGCCGGACCCCGGCGGACACGATCGCGACGCTGAAGGAATGGCTGGCGCGCGATCCCGACCATGCGGGCGCCCGCCATATCCTGTCGGCGCTGACCGGCGAGGGTATCGAGCCGCGCGCGTCGGACCGCTACATCAAGCGCCTGTTCGACGGGTATGCCACGAGCTTCGACGAGCATCTGGAGCACCTCGACTACGTGGCGCCGCGGCTGCTTGCGGCAGCCGTCGGCCGCGCACTGGGCGCACCCGGCGGCCAATTGAGCGTGCTCGACGCCGGCTGTGGCACGGGCCGGTGGGCCGAGCTCCTCAGGCCCTTCGCCCGCGAGCTCGTCGGCGTCGACCTGTCGGGCGGCATGCTGGAACAGGCGCGGCGCAACCGCGGCTACGACCGGCTCGAGGAAGCGGAGCTCACCGCCTATCTGGCGGCGCATCCACGCGCGTTCGACCTGGTGTTTTCTGCCGACACGCTCGTCTATTTCGGCGACCTGGGCCTGGTCACCCGGGCAGCGGCCGACGCGCTTCGCGCGGGCGGCTTGTTCGCCTTTACGGTCGAGCAGCTCGATGACGACGGGACGGGCGCGCCCTTCGTCCTGCACTATAACGGCCGCTTCGCCCATGCCCGCCACCATCTGGTCGAGGCCATGGGCGCGGCCGGGCTCGACATCGCCAGCCTCGAAGCCGGCGCGCTCCGCAGCGAGCGCCACAAGCCGGTGAACGGCTGGGTCATGGCTGCCCGCAAGCCACTCGACTGACCCGAGGCCCGTCGTTTCCGCCAGCGCCATGGCGGGGGTCGTCATGGCAGGGCGGCCGGCGTCCCGTCGGCCTGGGCGATCGGCCCGGTGCTGATCGGCCCGGTGCTGATCAGCCCAGTCGGCGCCGGCGGCGCGTCGATATCGCCGCGGGCACCGTCGCCGATCAGCACGAACGGCGCCCAGGCGAACGGGTGCGTGAACAGCTTGCCGTAGCGGCCGTTGTCGCCGTCCAGCATTTCGAGCTTCGCGGCCCGGAGCGCCCCCGACGTGCCGGCCCGGCGCCCGCCGGCGAACGAGGCCATCGTGTGGGTCACGATCAGCTTCGCCGAATTGTCCTCCACCGACCAGTGGGTGACGAGCAGGCCGCGCGTGCCGGCGAAGAAGAACGCTCGCGCCAGGCCCGACAGGCTCTCGCCGGCGCCGCTGCCGCTCGGGCCCGCCGTGTTGCAGGCCGAGAGCACGACCAGGTCGGCGTCGAGCTGCAGCTTCAGCACCTCGTCGACGCCGAGGAACGCTGGCGAGGCATCCGGCGCCGACGGCGGGTCGGACATCAGGATCGACGGCTCGGTCCGGCAATGCAGCTCCGAAGGCAAGAGCGCATGCGTCGCGAGATGCAGCACGCGATAGTGCCTGAGGTCGTAGCCCAGGAACTTCTCCTTGGTGAAGTCGGCACCCAGCACCATTTCGTCGGGCCGCGCGCCCAGCAGCCCGCCGACCGACAGGATCTCGTCGCGCGTGCCCGGCAGGGGGCCGAGCGATGAGACGCCCTCGAGATCGGTCTTGCAGCGGTCGGGCGGGAAGCTCGCCGCGAGCTGGTCGTGCGTTGCCGGCCGGAAATCGCCGAAGCCCAGGAACGGCCGGTCGGCGTGAGACCCCGACTTGATGCGGCGCAGGTCGACGAAAGTCTGCACGGCCGGGACGTAGCTCACCTCGAACCGCCGGACGAGGAACGGCACCTTGCCGTAGTCGCCGTCGGTGACCGTGACGCCCGGCGCCGTCACCAGCATCTCGAACGGCAGGCTCAGGAGCGGCACGCTCGGCGCGATGACGAGGTTGCGGATATCCTTCAGCATCGGCTCCGCCGGCTTCAGCAGGTCGGCATAGAGCGTGTTGGCGCCGGCCAGGTCGTAGGGCGGGATCTTGACGTCCGGCCCGCTCAGGTCCAGCTGCGCGCTGGTGCGCAGTGCCGTTACCAGCTCGAGCGTCCGCCGGCGCGTCAGCGGCACCTCGAAGGCGCCGACGTTGTCCCGCTGCACGACGAAGCCATAGCTGTGCTCGGTGCCGGAGAAGAAGGCGATCAGCGCCTCCTTCGGCCGCAACAGCTCCTGCACGGTCTTGATCCCCGTGCCGGTCTGCAGCAGCTGGCCATAGGCCGGTGCCGCGGCCTGGGCCGTCGATTCCGCGTCGGCGCGGCGCTTCAAGGCGTCAGCAATCGCCGCGTCCGCCTTCTTGAGGTTCGCCTCCGCGTCGGCATCCCCGCCCTTCTGCTGCGCCACGGCGTCGCGATCGGCGAACAGCTGCTTCAGCTCCAGATCGATCTGCTGCAGCTGCCGCAGCGCGCCCGACACCTTCTGGTCGCCCGCGGCGAGGCGTGCCGCCGCCTTCGCGATATATTGCGCGGTCAGGCTGCTCTGGGTCATCTGCGCAGCCTCGAACATCTCGGCGTCGAGCGCCGATGCGTTCGCCGGGTCCGACTTCGCGGTCTCATAGAGCGTGTCGAGATACGGGGCGACCAGCGGTTCGGGCACGCCCAGGTGGCGCTGGCGCACGATCCGGGCTCCCTCACGGAAGTTCCTGAGCGCGCCTGGCTGATCGCCCGCGCGGGCGAGCGTGCGGCCTGTCAAGAAATAGGCGATCGCCGTCGGCCGCTCGTTGGGCAGGGCCTTGGAGAAGAGTTGGGCCGATTCGCGGAGCGTATCGGTCGAGTCGTCCGCACGGCCCGCCTCCGATTGCCCGAGGCCCTCGACCAGGAGCGTGCGCGGCACGAAGCCCGGCTGGCTGTTGCCGCCAAGCTCGGCGAGCTTGCGGCTGCGCTGGGCCTGCTCGACCGCCAATTCCGGCCGGTTCTGCTGATAATCCGCCAGCGCCTGGGTGCGCCAGACCGCGGCGAGACCGCTGATCGCCAATTGGGTGTCGGGATCGATCAGCAGGGAATCGCCGAGGTTGGCCAAGCTCGGCTGCGCGCTCGACCCGCGGATGGCCGCATCCTTGAGGCCGGCCGGCACGTAGGCGCCAAAGCCCTGCTCCGCTCTCGCGAGCGACACCTGTGCCTCCTCCGCCTTGGACTGGTTGAGGAGATGCAAGCCCCTGTAGAAATCGTAACGTGCCTGGAACAGCGCGTTGGGTGCGCGGGCGTTGAGCCGGGCGGCCTGCGCGAACCAGCCGTCCGCCTCGTCGAACCGGTTCTGGTTGCTGAGCTGCAGCGCGAGGTTGATCTGCGTGACGCCGAGCCCCGGGTTGTCCGGCCCCAGCACGCGCTGCTGGACCGCGAGCGCGTCGCGCAGCGCGTCCTCGGCACCGACGAAATTGTCGACCGCATTCTGCTCGGTCGCCAATCGCATCAGGCCGTAATAGCGGTCGAGATCGCCGCTGCCGAACGCCTGGCCGCCGAGGAGGGCCGCGAGCCCCTCACGCGAGGATTGGGCCCCGCCTTGATCAGGCACGCGCCGGCCGGTGACCGCCGCGACCGTGGCCTCGAGCGCCGGCTCGGCCGACGGCACGCCGTCCATGGCGTAGAGCGCGCCATCGATCGACGCGGCAATTGCGACATGGGGCCAGCCGCCGTTGTGGCGGGTGCAGCGCATGACCTGGGCCTGGATGCCGTCGAGAATGCGGGCCGACTGCGGCGCCTGGCAATCGAGCTGCTGGTCGAGATAGGTGCGCCACGGCCCCGCCGCCGCCAGCGCGGCCGGGTCTCCCCCCGCGCCGCCGAGCTGGAACAGGTGGCCGCTCGGCTGGACCCAGGTGCCGCAGCGGACCTCGTAGGCGGCCGCCGCACCGGCGAGCTCGCTTTGATTGCCCGGCTGATAGCTGCAGGCTTCGCCGACGGTATTCTTGCCGACCGGCTTCGCCGTCACCTTGAGGGAACCGCTGGTGGCCGACGCGACGGCGTCCGGCGGCAGCCGGTCGCATGCCGCGAGCAACAGGCCCAGGGACAGCAGGCCCATAGGCAGGGTTGCGCCGCGGACGACGCTGGCGAGGATGCGGGCGGCGCTCAATCTTCGTCCTCGTTGCCGTAGTCGAGGCGCTCCAGGGTCGGATCGTCGAAATCCCGGCGCTCCTTCGACAATTGGATAGTCTCGATCTGCTGCGGCACGGTCGGGACCAGGAGCGGCAGCACGATGCAGCTCGCGTTCCCGATCGCGCAATTGTTGAGGCGGTAGGCGTTGTCGCGTTCGCCCGACTTGGCCGCGAGCTGTGCTGCCGCCTCGCCGCCGATGCCTTGCAGTTGGCCGACCAGGCTGGTCACGCCGGCGCTGCCGTTGATCGCAAGCGCGTCGAGGTCGACGGTTCCGGTGAATTTGCCGTTGCCGAGGCTGACCAGCAGCGCGGAGGTCGGCGCCGACAGGTTGGCGAGACTGACATCGCCGCTCGAGTTGCCGGAACCGACGGTCAGCACCAGCTGCTTGGGCGGTTCGAGCGGCAGTTGGAGATCGGTCGACGGTGCCAGGCCGGCCGCGTCGATGATGATGAACGGCGAGCGGACCGTCATGAAGCCGGTCTGGGTGAAATTGCCGCGCAGGTTCATGAGCAGCCGGTCGGTTGCCGTGTACGTGCCGCCTTGATCAGACATGGACCCGCCGGAAATGAAGGCAAGCGTCCGGCCATTCGCCTGGACATTGCTCAACTGCATGCCGCCAGCGCTCGCGACGGTGATATCGGCGCCGCCGTTGCTGAGCTGACCCATCACCGTGAGACCGATGCCGTCGTCGACGGTCACGGCGCCACCGCCGCTGTTCACGATGCCGGCGAGCGTCCCGATCTGGTTGGCGCCCGAGAAGCGCGTGCCACCGGCCGAACTCGCCATCAGCTGCCCCGCCGTGAGCGCGCCGGTCACCGTGATGGTGCCGCCGCTGCGCAGCGCGACCGTCCCGCCACTCGTCAGCGCTGCGGTGACCGTGAGCCCGCCGCCGGTCGTAAGATCGAGATCGCCGCTGCCCGCGTCGATCGCGCCCGTGACGGTGAGCGGGCCGCTGGTCGTGAACTGGAAACCGCCGCCGCCCTGGTTGGTGACGCCGCCCAGGTTCTGGATCTGGTTCGTCTGGCCAAAGCTGGCGCCACCCACGGCGGCACTGGTGAGCGTCGTCGCCGTCAGTTGGCCCGCGGTCTGCTGGATCGCACCCGACGCGCTCAGCGACAGGTCGGACCCAGTCGTCAGGTTCGCCGCCAGGATGAGATTGCCGCCGGCGCCAATCGTGGACAGCGAGAGCGCGCCGCTGCCGGCGTCGATCGCCCCCGTCACGGAGAGCGTGCCGTTGTTGACGATCGTGATCCCGCCGCCGCCGATATTGGTGAACGAGCCGATCGATGCCGCCTCGACATTGATGAGGTCGACGCCGCCGACCGCCGAGCCGGTCAGGACCGGCGGATCGACCAGCCCGCCGGTCTGGACGATTCGGCCGGACGCATTGAGCGCCAGCGTGCTGCCGGCGAGGATCGTAGCGTCGAGCGTCAGGTCGCCGCCGGTGCCGACCGTCGTCAACGCCAGCCCGCCCGACCCGCCGTCGACCGTACCTCCGACGCTCAAGGCCCCGACGTTGGTCATGCTCGTGCCGCCGGCCCCGGCGTTCGTGAAGTTCGCCAGGTTTGCAACCCGGTTCGCCTGATCGAGCGTCACCGTTCCATTGGCGCTGCCGATCAGGAGCGTGGTCGTGAGCGTGCCTGCGCTCTGTGTGACGTCGCCGCCGGCGTTGAGCGTGATTTCGCTGCCGGCCGTAAGCGCCGCGCCGAGCGTCAGGCCGTGGCCGGCGCCCTCGACCTTGAGCGCCAAATGGCCGGCCCCCGCATCGACCGTCCCGGTGACGGCAAGACCGGTCGTGTCGGTCAGGACGACGTCGCCGCCGACATTGGTAAGCCCGGCGAGCTGGCCGATCCGGTTCGCCTGGTCGAGTGTCACGCCGCCCGAAGCCGCCACGCTGAGGCTGGGCGTCGTAATGCTCGTGCCGCCGGCCTCCGACAGGGCGCCGCCGGTCGTGACGACGAGTCCGCTCGTCGCCGTGACGGAACCCAGCGTCAAGGCGCCGCTGTCGCGCAGTTGGACCAACGTGCCGCTCGCCGCGAGAGCGGTGCCGCCGAGGCCGAAATGGTTGCCGGCGTTGACGAGGGTGATGGCCCCGGTCGATGCAAGCGTGGCGCCGGCCGCCCTCACGCTCGCACCCGCCGTCTGGCTGATGTCGCCACCGGCGGTCAGCGACAGGCCTCCCGAGGCGGTGACGTTGCCCAACGTCAACGCACTGGCGTTCTGCACCGTGATCGCCGTTCCGCTCGCGACGAGGATCGTCCCCGGACCGTTGGTGAGATTATTGCTGGCACCGGCGAGCGTGATCGCCCCGCCGGCGGCAAGTGTCGTGCCGGCGGCCGTGATCCCGCTACCGGCGCTCTCGGTGATCGCCCCGTTCGAGGTCACGTTCAGCGCGCCCGAGGTCGCGACGGAGGCGAGCGTGACCGGACCGCCGCTGATCGTCAGCGCCGCGAGGTTCGACGCGGCAGCACCCAGGCTGACCGCGCCGGTGCCCGTCGAGATCGTCAGGCCTCTGCCGTTGCCGGCGATCGTGCCCACCGCATCGAAGCCAACCGACTGACCGGCGGTCTCGAGCGTCGTGGTGCCGCCAAGGGCCACCGCGCCGAAATTGAGGGCGCCGTTCGTTGCCGAGATGGTGCCGGCGAGGCTGACGGTGCCGCCGGCGCGCGTGGTATCGGCGCCGCCGGTGAAACCGAACCCGTCGCCGATCGCAAGGCCGCCGGCATTGGCGAACGTGACGGCACTGGTCACGCTGCCGCCGCCGTCGAGCGCCAACGCATAGGCGCCGGTGCCGGAGGCGAGCCCGCCGGCCGTGAGCGGACCTGCGACCGTCACGGTGCCGCCGGTCATGCTGGTCAGATCGAGCGTGCCGGAGCCAAGCGCCGCAGACGCAATCGCCGCGCCGCCCGAGCCTTGGAGCGTCAAGCTGTGGCTGCTGTCACCGACCGTCACCGGCCCGAGCGTGATCGCTCCGCTGCCGGCGCTGAACCCCGTGTCGCCGGCGAGGGTCACCCCGGTGGTGCCGAAATCCAGCGCCGCGTTGCTCGAGGCGATCGTGCCGGCCAGGATTTTCGCCGACGGCGTGGTCGCGATGGCGCCGCCGGTGAAGGTGAAGCCGTTGGTAATCGTGAGCGTGCCGGTATTGGCGAAGGACACTGGGTCCGCAATGGTCCCGCCGCCGTCGAGCGCGAGATTGACTGCCCCTGTCGGCAGGTTGAGCGCTTGTGCCACGAGGGGGCCGGTGAGCGTCACGGTGCCCGCCGTAAGTCCTGCCAGGTCGAGCGTGCCGGTCCCAAGGGCGACCGAAGCCATCGTGGCGCCGCCCGTGCCGCGCAGGGTCAGGTCCTGGCCGCTGCCCGTCGTCGTGATCGGCCCGAGCGAGATCGCCCCGGCGCCAGCGTCGACGATCGTCGCCCCCGCAAGCGTCGCCGAGCCGATCGTCACGGTGCCGCCATGGCCGGTGATCGTGCCCAGCAGGAACAGGCTGCCGCCGAGATGCGCCGTGCTGAAGCCGTCGAGGAAATTGACGCTGTTGAGCGTGACGGAGCCGCCGTTCGTGAAATCCACGGCGTTGGTGATGGTGCCGCCGCCGTCGAGCGCCACGTCATAGGGCGCGTTGGCGGTGAGGAGCCCTTGGGCCACCAGTGGACCGCTCAAGGTGATCGCGCCGCCGGTCACGCCCCTGAGGTCGAGCGTGCCGCCGCCGAGATTGGCGGACGCGATGGTCGCCCCGCCCGAACCGTCGAGGAAGAGCGAGGCGTTGCCCGTGACCGCGCCCAGCGTCAGCGCACCGGCGCCCGCATCGAATGTCGTGCCGCCGGCGAGCGTCACCGCGCCGAAGCGGAGCGGGTTGTCGGTCGCCTGGATCGAACCGTCCAGCGAAACCGTGCCGCCCACGGCGGTCGCATCGAGTCCGTGGGTGAAGGTGAAGACGCCGTTGAGCGTCAAGGTGCCGGCATTATTCAACGTGACCGCGCTGCCGATCGTGCCACCGTTGTCGAGCGCCAGGTTGTAGGCGGCGTTCGTCGTCGTGAGCCCGTTCGCGCTCAGCGTCCCATTGACGGTCACGGTGCCGCCGGTGATGCCGAAGAGGTCGAGCGTGCCGGCGCCAAGTGAGGCCGAAGCGATCGTGACGCCGCCCGAACCCGCCAAGTGCAGGCTGCTGTTGCCGCTGACCGCGCCCAGCGTGATGGCACCGGTGCCGGCGCCGAGCGTAGTGTCGCTGCTGAGTGCGACGGCGCCGAAGTCGAGCGCCGCGTTGGTCGTGGTGATCGGGCCGGCGAGGCTCGCCGACGACGGCGCCGTCGCCGTCATGCCGCCGGTAAAGGTGAAGCCGTTGGTGATGGTGAGCGTGCCGGTATTGTGGAACAGGGTCGCGCCCGGCGCCGTGCCGCCGCCGTCGAGCGCCACGTTGTAGGCGCTTTCGCCGACCGTGAGCCCGACGGTCGGATCGACCGCGCCGCTGAACGTGATGCCGCCGCCGGTCTTGGCGAGCGTCAGCGTCGCGACGCCCAAGACCGAGGTGGCGTTGTCGGTGCCAGCACCCGCGAGCGTCAGATTGTGGCCGCCACCCGTCACCGCTCCCAGGGTCAACGCGCCCGAGCCGGCATTGAATGTAGCATCGCCGCTGAGCGTCACCGCGCCGAAATCGAGCGCCGCGTTCGTCGCGGCGATCGGGCCGCCTAGGCTCGCCGACGACGGCGCCGTCGCCGTAACGCCACCGTCGAAATTGAAGCCGATCGGGATCGTGAGCGTGCCGGTATTGGCGAAGCTCGCCGCCCCCTGCACCGTGCCGCCGCCGTCGAGCGCCACGTTGTAGGCACCGGCCAAGGCGGTGAGCGCGCCGGTCGTGTCGACCGCCCCGCTGAACGTGATGCCGCCGCCGGTCTTGGTGAGCGTCAGCGCCGCGACATTCGAGATCGACGCTGCACTATCCGTGCCCGAGCCCCCGAGCGTCAGGTTATGGCCGCCGCCGGTCACCGCCCCCAGCGTCAGCGCGCCCGAGCCGGCGTTGAGCGTTGTATCGTTGCCGAGCGTCACGGCGCCAAGGCTGACGCCGGTCGCCGAGATCGTGCCCGCGAGCGTCACCGTGCTGCCGGTGACACCGGTCGCGTCGAACGCGCCTGTGGTGAGGCCGACCGCGCTCACAGTCGCCCCGCCGGTGCCCACGAGCGTCAAGTTGCCGTTGCCGGTAGCGGATCCCAGCGTGATGAGCCCGCTGCCGGCGCTGAGCGTGGTGTTGCTCGTCAGGGTCACGCTGCCGAAATAGAGCGCCGCATTCGTCGCGGTGATCGGGCCGCCGAGGCTCGCCAACGACGGCGCCGTCGCCGTGACGCCACCATCGAAATTGAAGCCGCTCGGGATGGTGAGCGTGCCGGTGTTGGCGAAGCTCGCCGCGCCCTGCACCGTGCCGCCGCCGTCGAACTCGACATTGTAGGCGCCGGCCGAGGCGGTGAGCGCGCCGGTCGTGCCGACCGCGCCGCTGAACGTGATGCCGCCGCCGGTCTTCGTGAGCGTCAGTGCCGCGACGTTCGACACCGATGTCCCGGTATCGGTGCCCGCGCCCTCGAGCGTCAGGTTGTGCCCCGCGCCCGTCACCGCGCCCATCGTCAATGCACCCGACCCGGCGTTGAGCGTGGCATCGCCGCCGAGCGTTACCGCGCCAACGTTGATGCCGGTCGCCGAGATCGTGCCCGCGAGCGTCACCGTGCCGCCGGTGATGCCGGCAAGGCTGAGCGGCATCGAGCCCAGGTCGACGGCACTCAGGCTCGCCCCGCCCGTGCCGATCAGGGTCAGCGCGTGATTGTTGCCGGTGGCGCCCGCGAGCGTGATGAGCCCGGAGCCGGCGGTGAGGTTCGTGTTGCCCGTCAGGGTCACGTTGCCGAAGTCGAGCGCCGCGTTCGTCGTGGCGATCGTGCCGGCGAGGCTGACCAATGACGGCGCCGTGGCCGTGATGCCGCCGATGAAATTGAAGCCGCTCGGGATCGCGAGTGTGCCAGTGTTGGCGAAGCTCGCCGCGCCTTGCACCGTGCCGCCACCGTCGAGCGCCACGTTGTAGGCGCTCTCACCCGCCGAGGCGGTGAGCGCGCCTGTCGTATTGACCGCGCCGCTGAACGTGATGCCGCCGCCGGTCTTCGAGAGCGTCAGCGCCGCGACGTTCGAGATCGACGTTCCGGTATCGGTGCCCGAACCCCCGAGCGTCAGGTTGTGGCCGCCACCGGAGACCGCCCCCAGCGTCAGCGCCCCCGAGCCGGCGTTGAGCGTCGTATCGTTGCCGAGCGTCACGGCGCCAAGGCTGAGGCCGGTCGCCGAGATCGTGCCCGCGAGCATCACCGTGCCACCAGTGACGCCGGTCGCGTCGAATGCGCCCGTGCTGAGGCTGACCGCGCTCACAGTCGCCCCGCCGGTGCCCGTGAGCGTCAGGTTGCCGGCGCCACCGACCGAGCCCAGCGTGAGCGCACCCGAACCAGCATTCAGCGTCGTATCGCTGCCGAGCGTCACGGCGCCGAAGCCGAGCCCGGTCGCCGAGATCGTGCCCGCGAGCGTGACCGTGCCACCGGTGATGCCGGCAAGGCTGAGCGGCATTAAGCCCAGGTTGATCGCACTCAGGCTCGCCCCACCCGTGCCGGTCAAGGTCAGCGCGTGGTTGTTGCCGGTGGCGCCCGCGAGCGTGATGAGCCCGCTGCCGGCGCTGAGGCTCGTGTCGCCCGTCAGGGTCACGTTGCTGAAATCGAGCGCCGCATTCGTCGTGGCGATCGTGCCGGCGAGGCTCGCCGACGACGGCGCCGTCGCCGTCACGCCACCATCGAAATTGAAGCCGCTCGGGATCGTCAGCGTGCCGGTGTTGGCGAAGCTCGCCGCCCCCTGCACCGTGCCGCCGCCGTTGAGCGCCACGTTGTAGGCACCGGCCGAGGCGGTGAGCGCACCGGTCGTATTGACGGCGCCGCTGAACGTGATGCCGCCGCCGGTCTTCGAGAGCGTCAGCGCCGCGACGTTCGAGATCGACGTCGCTGTATCCGCGCCCGAGCCCCCGAGCGTCAGGTTATGACCACCGCCCGTGACCGCACCGAGCGTGAGCGCACCCGAACCAGCATTCAGCGTCGTATCGCTGCCGAGCGTCACGGCGCCGAAGCCGAGCCCGGTCGCCGCGACCGTGCCCGCGAGCGTGACCGTGCCGCCGGTGATGCCGGTAAGGCTGAGCGGCATCGAGCCCAGGTTGATCGCACTCAGGCTCGCCCCGCCCGTGCCGGCCAAGGTCAGCGCGTGGCCGTTGCCGGTGGCGCCCGCGAGCGTGATGAGCCCGCTGCCGGCGCTGAGGCTGGTGTCGCCCGTCAGGGTCACGTTGCCGAAATCGAGCGCCGCGTTCGTCGTGGCGATCGGGCCGGCGAAGCTCACCGACGACGGCGCCGTCGCCGTGACACCACCATCGAAATTGAAGCCGCTCGGGATCGTGAGCGTGCCGGTATTGGCGAAGCTCGCCGCCCCCTGCACCGTGCCGCCGCCGTCGAGCGCCACGTTGTAGGCACCGGCCAAGGCGGTGAGCGCGCCGGTCGTGTCGACCGCCCCGCTGAACGTGATGCCGCCGCCGGTCTTGGTGAGCGTCAGCGCCGCGACATTCGAGATCGACGCTGCACTATCCGTGCCCGAGCCCCCGAGCGTCAGGTTATGGCCGCCGCCGGTCACCGCCCCCAGCGTCAGCGCGCCCGAGCCGGCGTTGAGCGTTGTATCGTTGCCGAGCGTCACGGCGCCAAGGCTGACGCCGGTCGCCGAGATCGTGCCCGCGAGCGTCACCGTGCTGCCGGTGACACCGGTCGCGTCGAACGCGCCTGTGGTGAGGCCGACCGCGCTCACAGTCGCCCCGCCGGTGCCCACGAGCGTCAAGTTGCCGTTGCCGGTAGCGGATCCCAGCGTGATGAGCCCGCTGCCGGCGCTGAGCGTGGTGTTGCTCGTCAGGGTCACGCTGCCGAAATAGAGCGCCGCATTCGTCGCGGTGATCGGGCCGCCGAGGCTCGCCAACGACGGCGCCGTCGCCGTGACGCCACCATCGAAATTGAAGCCGCTCGGGATGGTGAGCGTGCCGGTGTTGGCGAAGCTCGCCGCGCCCTGCACCGTGCCGCCGCCGTTGAACGCCACATTGTAGGCGCTTTCACCGGCCGAGGCGGTGAGCGCGCCGGTCGTGTCGACCGCGCCGCTGAACGTGATGCCGCCGCCGGTCTTCGAGAGCGTCAGCGCCGCAACGTTCGAGATCGACGTTCCGGTATCGGTGCCCGAACCATCGAGCGTCAAGTTGTGCCCGCCGCCGGTCACCGCGCCCAGCATCAGCGCGCCCGAGCCGGCATCGAGCGTCGTATCGTTGCCGAGCGTCACCGCGCCGAAGTGCAGGCCGGTCGCCGAGATGGTGCCCGACACGGTCACTGTGCCGGTAATGCCCGACACGTCGAGCGACCCGGTGCCGAGCGACAGGGAACCGAGCGTCAGGTCATGCGACCCCGCCAGCGCCAGAAGATGGCCGGCGGTCGTGAGCGTGCCGAAGCTCAGCGCGCCGCTGCCGGCGTTGAGTGTGGTATTGCCACCGAGCGTCACGGCGCCGAAGCTCAAGCCCGCACCGGCGATCGTGCCTGACACGGTCACCGTGCCGCCGACGCCGGTCGTGGTGAGGCCGCCCGTGAACGTCATGCCGTCGAGCGTCACGGTGCCGCTGTTGGTCAGCGTCTGCGCGTTATCGATCGTGCCGCCGCCATCGAGCGCCAGGTTCGGCACGGTGCTCGCGCCGTTCAGCCTGTGGACGGTGAACGACCCGCTCGCCGTCAAGGTGCCGCCGGTCAGCCCCGACACATCGAGCTTATTGCTGGGCAGGGTGATCGACGCCAAGGTCGCGCCGCCCGATCCCTGCAGCGTCAGGTCTTTGGAGCCGGTAACCGCGCCCAAGCTGATGAGCCCGGTGCCGGCGCTGAGCGTGGTGTTGGCGCTGAGCGCCACGGCGCCGAAATCGAGCGCCGCGTTCGTCGTGGCGATCGTGCCGCCGAGGCTCGCCGACGACGGCGCCGTCGCCGTGATGCCGCCGGCGAAATTGAAGCCGCTCGGGATGGTGAGCGTGCCGGTATTGGCGAAGCTCGCCGCCCCCTGCACCGTGCCGCCGCCGTCGAACTCGACATTGTAGGCGCCGGCCGAGGCGGTGAGCGCACCGGTCGTGCCGACCGCGCCGCTGAACGTGATGCCGCCGCCCGTCTTGCCGAGCGTCAGCACCGCGACATTCGAGACCGATGTTCCGGTATCGGTGCCCGAACCGTCGAGCGTCAGGTTGTGCCCGCCGCCCGCGACCGCACCCAGCGTCAGCGCGCCCGACCCGGCGTTGAGCGTCGTATCACCGCCGAGCGTCACCGCCCCGAGGCTGAGCCCGGCGCCGGCGATCGTGCCCGACAAGGTCACCGTGCCGCCGACGCCGGTCGTGTCGAGCCCGCCCGTGAACGTCACGCCGTTAAGCGTCACGGTGCCGCTGTTGGTCAGCGTCTGCGCATTGCCGATCGTGCCACCGCCGTTAAGCGCCAGGTTCGGCACGGTGCTCGCGCCGCTCAGCGTCCCGACCGTGAACGACCCGCTCGCCGTCAAGGTGCCGCCGGTCAGCCCCGACACATCGAGCTTATTGCTGGGCAGGGTGATCGACGCCAAGGTCGCGCCGCCCGATCCCTGCAGCGTCAGGTCGCTCGTGCCGGCGACCGCACCCAGCGTGATGAGCCCGCTGCCGGCGCTGAGCCTCGTGTTGCCCGTGAGCGTCACCGTGCCGAAGTCGAGCGCCGCGTTCGTCGTGGCGATCGTGCCGGCGAGGCTCACCGACAACGGCGCCGTCGCCGTCACGCCACCATCGAAATTGAACCCGATCGGGATCGTCAGCGTGCCGGTGTTGGCGAAGCTTGCCGCCCCCTGCACCGTGCCGCCGCCGTTGAACTCGACATTGTAGGCGCCGGCCGTGGCCGTGAGCGCGCCGGTCGTGTCGACCGCGCCGCCGAACGTAATGCCGCCACCGGTCTTGGTCAGCGTCAGCGCCGCGACGTTCGACACCGTGGCTCCGACGTCAGTGCCGGCCCCCTCGAGCGTCAGATTGTGGCCGCCGCCGGCGACCGCGCCCAGCGTGAGCGCCCCCGAGCCGGCGTTGAGGATGGTATCGCCGCCGAGCGTCACGGCCCCGAGAGTGAGGCCTGCACCGGCGATCGTGCCTGACACGGTCACCGTGCCGGTAATGCCCGACACGTCGAGCGACCCGGTGCCGAGCGACAGGGAACCGAGCGTCAGGTCATGCGACCCCGCCAGCGCCAGAAGATGGCCGGCGGTCGTGAGCGTGCCGAAGCTCAGCGCACCGCTGCCGGCGTTGAGCGTGGTATTGCCACCGAGCGTCACGGCGCCGAAGCTCAAGCCCGCACCGGCGATTGTGCCCGACAAGGTCACCGTGCCGCCGACGCCGGTCGTGTCGAGCCCACCCGTGAACGTCATGCCGTCGAGCGTCACGGTGCCGCTGTTGGTCAGCGTCTGCGCGTTATCGATCGTGCCGCCGCCATCGAGCGCCAGGTTCGGCACGGTGCTCGCGCCGTTCAGCCTGTGGACCGTGAACGACCCGCTCGCCGTCAAGGTGCCGCCGGTCAGCCCCGACACATCGAGCTTATTGCTGGGCAGGGTGATCGACGCCAAGGTCGCGCCGCCCGATCCCTGCAGCGTCAGGTCTTTGGAGCCGGTAACCGCGCCCAAGCTGATGAGCCCGGTGCCGGCGCTGAGCGTAGTGTTGCCGCCGAGTGCCACGGCGCCGAAATCGAGCGCCGCGTTCGTCGTGGCGATCGTGCCGCCGAGGCTCGCCGACGACGGCGCCGTCGCCGTGATGCCGCCGGCGAAATTGAAGCCGCTCGGGATGGTGAGCGTGCCGGTATTGGCGAAGCTCGCCGCCCCCTGCACCGTGCCGCCGCCGTCGAACTCGACATTGTAGGCGCCGGCCGAGGCGGTGAGCGCACCGGTCGTGCCGACCGCGCCGCTGAACGTGATGCCGCCGCCCGTCTTGCCGAGCGTCAGCACCGCGACATTCGAGACCGATGTTCCGGTATCGGTGCCCGAACCGTCGAGCGTCAGGTTGTGCCCGCCGCCCGCGACCGCACCCAGCGTCAGCGCCCCCGAGCCGGCGTTGAGCGTCGTATCGTTGCCGAGCGTCACCGCACCGAGGCTGAGCCCGGCGCCGGCGATCGTGCCCGCCAAGGTCACCGTGCCGCCGACGCCGGTCGTGTCGAGCCCGCCCGTGAACGTCACGCCGTTAAGCGTCACGGTGCCGCTGTTGGTCAGCGTCTGCGCATTGCCGATCGTGCCACCGCCGTTAAGCGCCAGGTTCGGCACGGTGCTCGCGCCGCTCAGCGTCCCGACCGTGAACGACCCGCTCGCCGTCAAGGTGCCGCCGGTCAGCCCCGAGACGTCGAGCATATTGCTGGGCAGGGCGATCGACGCCAAGGTCGCGCCGCCCGTGCCTGAGAGCTTCAGGTCGCCGGAGCCGGTGACCGCGCCCAGCGTGATAAGTCCGCTGCCGGCGCTGAGCGCAGGTGTGGTCGACGCCGTGATCGCCGTGGCACCGGTCAGAGTGATGCCGGTCCCGGTGAGATTGCCGCCGAGCGTAATGGACGTTGCATCGACGTCGATCGAGCCGGCGCCGGTCGACACCGATCCGCTCGACGTGACGACGAAACTGCTGGCGGCACCGCTGTCGTTTTGCGCCCGCACGCGGAAATTCTGGCCGCCGGTCGCGACCGCGGCATTGATCGTGACCGTGCCGTTCGCATCGATCGTCAGGAATTTGTTCGAGAGCGTGACCGGGGCATTGAACGTGACGTTGCCCGACGCCGAGAGCGTGATGTTCGCCAGCGGCGTCGTCAGCACCGATGGATCGATCGAATAGCTACCGCTGTCGGACGAGCTGGCCAGGGTCGTCAGGGAAGGGGCGTCCGGCCCCCCCGTTTGCACGGTGATGTCCGTGGGATCGAGCAGCCATTGGCCGATCAGCCCGTGCGGCGCTTCGGTATCGACATGCGTGTTGGCGGTGACGGCGAGCTTGCCCTTGCTCGAGGTTTCGACGAAGCCGCCGTTGCCGCTCCTGGCGCCACCGCGCGCCTTGATCGTCCCCGCAACCGCGGTCGCCTTGTCGGACCAGACGGCGACGGTGCCGCCATTGCCGTGGCCCGTGGCGCTCGCGTCGATCGTCGCCCCGGCGGCGACGCTCGTGACTTGGGCGTTGCGCACGGCCGCGTCGGCGCCGTGGAGGCCGCCGCCGATCTCGACAGTACCGCCGCCCGCAGCACCGGTCGCATCGATGTGCGCCGTGGCGGCGATGCCCACTTTGGCACCCGTGACGGCGACCTTGCCGCCGGTCGCATCGTCGCCGAGGCCGGAGACGTCCAGCACGCCGCCGACCAGCGCCGTGCCGGCGGCACCGGCATCGACCGTGACGGTGCCGGTCTTGCCCTGCGCGCTGCGGGCGGAGATCGTGCCGTCGGCCTGGATGAGGTCGCTCACCAGCCCGTCGACCGCATCGGCGGTCAGCAGCACCTGGCCGCCCTCGGCCGCGATCGTGCCGGTATTCGAGACGAGCGGCGCGTTCTTGCCCCCGGCCGTTGCCCGCACCTTGCCGGTGATGTCGAACGACATCAGCCCGTCGCCGTAGAGGTCGAGCGTGAAGGTCTCGGCGCCGCCCAGCACGATCTTGCCGAACCGTCCGCTGATCACACCGGAATTCTGCACGTTTGGAGCGACGAGCGCCGCCAGCCCATGATCGGCGATCGAGATCGTGCCGGCGTTCTGGACCGAGGCCGTGGCGTTCGGCGAGGCGGTGTTGAACTTGAGCCGTCCCGCCATGAGGTCGGCATTGCTGATGTCGGCCGGCGTCGCGATCAGGCTGTTGACGTTGACGAGCGCACCGTTGGCGAAGACGAGCCCGTTCGGGTTCACCAGAACGACCTGGCCGTTGGCGCTCAACTGCCCGGCGATGACCGACGGGTCGCCGCCGGTCACCCGGTTGAGCAGGATGGACGAGCTGCCCGGCTGCTCGATGACGGTCTTCTCGCCCTTGGCGATATTGAAGCTCTGCCAATTGATGGCAGCGTTGTTCGACGACTGCTGGATGGTGAGTTGCGACGGCGACGTCTGGCTGATCGTCGCCTGGCCGGCGACCACCGTCCCGCCGGTCGGGTTGGCGAAGGCGGGGCCGGCCGCGGCAGCGAGCGCCAGGACGCACACCGTGCCCAACAAGCGGCGGCGCGCGGCGGCTGGCCGCACTTCGGCAGCCGGCGCCACGCTCAGTGGCGCTGCCCCCTGCTTCACCCCGCCTTCGATCCGCTTTCGCCTCATAGCCGCCGCGCCCCTCGGAACTACCCGTCAGTATTGAAAGCGCACTTGAAAGAACACCGCCTGCGACGTCTCGCGGTTGGCCGCGAATGATTCGGTCGGCCGCAGGGTAAATCGATTGACGCCTTCGAGGAGGGCCGTGACCTCAGGCGTGATCGCCGCCTCGACGCCCAGCCCGACCGATTCCATCCGGCCGCGCAGCGCCCCCGGCTCGCGATCCCAGATCGTCCCCGCGTCGTAAAACCCATAGTAGCGCAACGGCAGGTCGTCCGACGATAAGCCCGCCCATCCAAGGAAGCTCGACCAGGTCGTGTTGGCCTGCAGCTCGACCGTGCCGATCACCGCACGATCGCCCGTGACCTCGCCCGAAAAGAAGCCGCGGCCGTAGGCCGAGCCGCCGAGGAACAATTTCTCGCTGGGCGGGAGAATGTCGTGGCTCCATTGCGCGTCGGCGGCGAGCTTCAGCGCGAAGCGATAGGCATCCAGGCTGAACAGCTCCTGCAGCCGGACGACCTCGGCCGTGAATTTCTGGAAATTGTTGTCGACGCCGGGGCGGGCCGGAAACTGCTCGTTCGTCGCGCCGTTGAAGCCCTGGTGGAACTTGATGTCGAAGCTGTTCGCCGCCGGTGGCACCAGCCCCCAGAGCGTGTCCTGGGTCGAAAGATCGAAGCCGGCGCGCGCCACCCGGATCGAGCTCGTGCTCTGCCGCGTGCGCGGCCCGGAGCCGTTGGCGAGATCGATGGTCGAGCGGAACACGTCGAGGGCCGCCGAGACGTCAAGCGACAGCGGGCGGGTGCGGATGAGCGGATAGCGCGCGGCGACGCCGGCCAGATCGAGCCGACCCTTGTAGCGCTCCGCCCCGAGGTCGCGCCCCGGTTCGTTGACGCCATAGCCGCCGTAGGTCCGGATGAGCAGGCCGTCCGCGCCGACGAACCATTGCGCCGAGACCTCGCCGAACACCTGCTCAACGTTGAATGGCGTGTTGAACAGATCAACCTGCACGCGCTCGCCGGCCGAGGTGAAGGAATTGGCGCCGCCGCTCACGAGCAGTTGGACCGGGCCGGCAGTGCCGGGCCCGCGATTGTCGAGCGAGGCCAGCAGGTCGAACGGCTTGCGCGCGACCTGGGCGATCAGCTCCACCGCGCCACTCTCGCCGCCCGCCGGCCTGAGCACGGCGCGCACCGACATGCCCGGCACGTTCTGCGCGAGCAGCAGATAGCGCTCCATATCGGCGATGTTGATCGGCCGATAATCGAGCAGGTTGCTGAGGAAATCATAGACCTTGACGGCGCCGCCTTCGGTCTCGCCGTCGATCTTGACGGCGCTGATGTAGCCCTCGGTCACGTGGATGTGCAGCGTGACCCCTTCCTTGTCGCGCGTGAAGCGACCGCGCGCCGCACTCAGGAAATAGCCGTCATTGCGATAGTGCAGCTGGACGCGATTGACCGCCTCCGCGATCTCGCCGACCGGCGTGGGCTTGTTCAGGATCGACCCGTAATCCTGGGCCAGTTCCTCGTTCGAATAGCGGGTGTTGCCGTCGAGCTCGATCGCATGGACCGTGACGATCTGGCCGCCTTCGGGGATCGCTTCTTCGGACGGCGGCGTCACGAGCGGCGGGACGATCGTGGGCGTAGACGGCGGCTGATTCTTCTCGACCGGCGAAGACGGCGGCGCCACCAGCCCAGGTGGAATCTGCGGCCGCGCCGGCGCAGTCTGCGCTTCGGCAACGGTGATCGTGGCCGAAGCGCAGATCGCGGCCAGTCCGAACCGTCCCGCCGCCCGCCCGACACGGGCCGTCCATCGCAAGGAATTCAAAATTCGCGTCGCCCCGTCGACCGTTCTAGCTCACTCAGAAGGCTCGTCCCAGACAACACCCATAGCGGGTCGAGGCGCAGCGCATGCCGTGCAAGACATCATCTTCTGGTTTAATCGTAACTGCATTAAATTTTTTCGATTCGAAGTCTTGCGCTGTGACCAATTTCACTGCGCACACGGGCTCCGAAATCAGACGCGACGAGCGCCCTAAGGCTGGCTGGTCAGCGTCAGCAGGCAATCGTCGAACGGGCGCGTCTCAGGCTTGGCAAGGAACCGGCGCACGATCCGGTCGGCACAGGCGTTCGCCGCCAGCACGCCGTGTCCGACGCCCGGGAAATGGAACAGGCTGCCGTGCGGCAGGGTGGCGAGCGCCGTCTTGGCCCAGGCGGCCGGCGTCACCGGATCGAGATCGCCCGACAGCAGCACGATCGGCACGTCGCTCTCGACCGGCTGGCGTTCCGCCTTGGCGGCAATCCCGGCCGGCCAGGCCGGGCAGGCCGCGAGCGCCAGATCGGATAGCGCGAACTGGCGCAGATCACCGGATGCGCTGGCCGCGCGCTCGACCACCTGCGGATCGTCGAACGGGAATTCATCATGGCAGGTGACCGAGAGATAGAGCCCGTGGCTGGTGTCGGGCGAGCGGTAATTGTCGAGCGCCGCCTCGACGAAGGGTGCCAACGGCCCGGCGTTGCCCTGGTCGAGCGCCGTGATTGCGCCCGGCAGCTTGCGCAGGTCCTCGCTCCGATAGAAACCGTAGAACAGCACCTCTACGAGCTTGGCGTCGTCGAGCGAGACCCGCCTGTCCGGCTGGCCCGGGCGGTGCAGCGGCACGACCAGCGCCTCCTTCGCCGCCCGGTGGATCTGCGCCTGCAGCGCCGCGGCAAAATGCGGATTGGCCGCCCGGCACGCCGGGTCGCCGGCGCAATAGGCGACGAGACCGGCCATGGCATGCGCGGCACTGCCGGCCGCATCCTCATAGGCCTTGACTGACGGCGGATAGACCGAATCCAGGATCACGCTGCGCGTGCCGACGCCATGGTCCCTGAGAAAGCTGAGCGCCACGCGCGTGCCGTAGGAGACGGCGAGCAGGTTCCAGCTGCGATATCCCAGGCCATCGATGAGGGCAGTCAGATCATGCACGATCGCATTGGTATTGTAGCGCTCGAGTTTGATCCCGGCGGCAACCAAGCGGGCATGGCAGCGGCCCGCCGCCTCGGCCCAGGCGGCATTCACCGCCGCCGGCGGCATCGGGTCCGAGAACAGCCGTTCGCCGATCTCAATCATCTCGGGACAGGTGAGCGTCGGCTCCGACAGGCCGACGCCGCGCTCGTCGAACACCACGACGTCGCGCCCTTGGGCCCAGCTGGCGGAACTGAGGATGCCCCACCAGCGCCCGATCTCGCTCGCGCCGATCCCGGACGGCTCGCCGGGGCCGCCGTTGATGTAGATCACCGGATCGGGCGCCGCACCGGCCCCACCGGAGAAGACGACGAAGGGGACAACGACCTCGCGGCCGTCAGGCGCACCCCAGTTCTCGGGCGCCTTGAGCCGCCCGCAGCGCGCGACGCGCCCGGCCGGCACCTTGAACCAGCAGTCGACCGTCTCGACCCGCGGTGCGCCATGGGCACGCGGCGCGGCAGCTTCGGCGCGCGGCGGCGCCGGGCGATGGAAGGCGCCCACCAACAGCACGCCGGCAAGACCGAGTGCCACACCCAGTCCAGCCAGCCCCGCTATGGCCACGCCCCGTCTCATGGCTCACACCGCTCCCTGCCGCGAAGCACCGGCCGCACACCCGCCGACACCCGGTCCACCGACGCCCAGTCCACCGACGTCTGGGCCGGCCATCACGGGTGCATGGCCGAAAGCGTCTATTTCGCGCCGAGAATGGCGACCTGGACGCGCCGATTGACGCCGCTCTCCGGATGGGCCGGATCGAGCGGCTCCTCCTGGCCGCGGCCGACGGCTTGGAGCCGGTCGGCGGCCACGCCGAGATTGTCCACCAGATAGGCCTTCACGGCCTCGGCCCGGCGCTGCGACAGCTCCATGTTCGCATCGGGCTTGCCGGTGCTGTCGGTATGGCCCGAAAGCTGGAAGCGGTAGGGGGCGAGCTGGTCCGACTTGATGGCCTTGGCCAGCTGGCCGATGGTCTGGCGCGCGGCGTCGGTGAGGTCGGCCGAGCCCAGCGCGAACTTGACGTCGAGCGCTACGGCGGACGGATGCGCCGCTGCAGTAGCGCCACCCGGCGTCGCGTTGAGCACGCGGATGCCGCGCACGCTGAGCGCGCCCGGTGCGCCGGCATCGGGCTTCAAGGCCTTGATCAGATCGTCGGGCTTTGGCGTCGCCCCCATCTGCTGCACTTGGGCGTACGCGCCGGTTGACGCCACGGCCAGGACCAGGCCGGCGACGAATGTCTTCCAAAATTTCGCGATCATCGGAATATGCCCCAAACGAGCTTCCACAAGGCTTGCGAGCAAGCGAGAGAGTAATACGGCAAACGGGGCGCCCCATCAACGCCTCAAGGTTGCGGCGAATTCATCCGCGATCTGCCGTTCTTAACCGACGACCGCAGTCTTTTCCGGCCCGATACGCACGACCACGACGGTGACGTTGTCCTTGCTGCCCGCGGCCAAGGCGGCATCGATCAGCCGGCGCGGCACCTCCTGAAAAGGCGTTTCGACCAGGAGCCCGGCCACGGTCGTATCGCCCATCGCCTTCGAAAGCCCGTCGCTGCACAAGAGGAACACGTCGTCCTGCTCCAGAGGATCCGACACCTTGTCGAGCTCGAGCGTCGGCGCCACACCGACGGCACGGGTGATGACGTTGCCCAGCGGATGGTTTTCCGCCTGGTCCGGGGTCAGGAGGCCGGCATCGACCATGTCCTGCACCTGGCTATGGTCCCGGGTGATCAGGTCGAGCTGCCCGCGGCGGAACCGGTAGAGCCGGCTGTCGCCGGCCCAGAGGCAGGCGAAGAAACGGCCGAAGGTCATGAGCGCCACGACCGTGCTGCCGATGACGGCGGCACTGCCCTTGGCGGCCGCGGTGGCGACCAACTGCGCGTTGACCTCCGCGAGCCGCGTGCGCACCTCGCCGATGAAGCTGGTGCCGTCGGCCGGTTCTGCGAGCGCGTCGAGCGTCTGCACGATCGCGTTCGAGGCGAGCTGGCCATCGTCATGCCCGCCCATGCCGTCCGCCACCACCCACAGCCCGATGTCGGAGCGCTCGAGATAGGCATCCTCGTTCCGCTTCCGCACGGACCCGACATCGGTCGCGGCGGCCGAGGCGACAGCGAAGTCGGTCATACGCGCCATACGAGCCTCATTCCTCCCTGTCCCACGGCAACAACTCTGCCTCCAACGCCGAGGAAGCGCCAGATGTGCCGGCGTCGGGCGCGGTTCCCTCTGAAATAGCCCCATCAGGCATGGGCCCGTCTGGGGCCGCCGCCAGGGACCAGTCGTGTCGTGCCCAGTCGCCGTCCAGGAAGGCGGCGAAGCCGTCCGGCGCGGGCAGGCCGCGCGCCAGGACCAGCACCGGCGACACCCGCTCGGAACCGAGCGTCCACCAGAGGGACCGGTCCGATCCCTGGCCATATTCCGCCAGCGTCCGCGTGTCGTCCGCGCCGCCCCACGGCATGGCGAGGCCGATCGGGCCAAGCTCCGCCGACCGGACCGCCGGCACGGCGCCGGGCGCGAACGCCGCCAGCGGCGCATCCAGCTGCTCGAGCGCGAAATCCTCGGCAAGCGCGGCCAGCGCCAGATCCTCGATCGCCGAGAACCAGCCCTGGCCACCGGCGAGCACAGCCGCGGGCTCGAGGTCCGCGAGCTCGGCCGCGAGCATCAGCGGGAAGGCCCGGCCAACCTTGTCGACGCTCGGCATCATGACGCCGGCAAGCGCCGTCCGGCCGCACAGGCCAGCCGGCAGCACGAAACGCCACAGGGGCGAGACCAGATAGAGGTCGAGCCATTGGGCGCCCACGGCCTCCCGGCTGCGGGCGATCGACTGCTGCAGCCAGTCGTCCCAGAGCCCGATGGTCTCGCGGGCGAGCCGTCGGCCGACGAAGTCGCCGCGGGCCGGCAGCTTGCCGTAATAGGCGAGAGTCGTGGGCAGGGACTGCGTCATGGCCGGCGCAGAGGGCTCACAAGGACGACGGACAACGGAACTGCGACAGCTGGTTCGACGCGAACGGATTGATCACGCTGTCGGCGTGGATCTCGAATGTCGCCGTCCGCTTGCCGCTGGCGAAGGTCACGTTGAACCGGTCCGGCCCGCCGGCAGAATGCAGCTGCGCCTGGTCGAGCAGGCGGAACCAGGACCAGACGCCGTCCTGCTGCAGGGTCGTCTGCTCGCCCGACGCCTGCGGCTGGAAGCTGACGCGCACGCTGCTGCCGCCCGTGCCCGGCCACTGCATGCGCACGCCGCGCGGCGGCCCGTGGTCATAGGACAGGTTCTGGCCGCCAAGCTCGATCAGCACCTGGGTCGAGACCGAGTCGAGCGTCACCGGCACCATCTCGAAATTGACGCCGGGCTTGCCGCCGCCGTTCGGGAACATGCTGTCGCGGATGCCGGCAGCGATCTGGAACTGGGTCAGCGCCGACTGCGGGATGCCGAGATCCTGGTTGTCGACCTTCTGCCAATGCCAGGGATTGGTCGACATGTCGACGAACGGTGCCAGGTTGGTCTGGAAGAACGCGTCGATGAGGCCGCCCTTGGCGAAGAGCCGGGCGAAATCGTCGAGTGTCACGTCGGACGAGCCGTTCTTGTAGATCGGATAGCGATTCTCGGTCGCCGCCCGGCAGAACGGCAGGACCGACGAGGTCCAGAGCCCGTTGAGCTGCGACCGGGCGCCACCGACCGTGAGCGTCGACGAGGACCGGGTGACGGCGCCGATGGCGCTCTTGAGCGGCTCCGGCAGGCGCGCCGCGTTGGCCTGCAGCTGGGCCGCGGCCCCGCCGTCGCCGGCGCTGGCAGCACCCAAGAGAGCGCCGCCCTGGTTGTTGGTGGCGCCCAGCTTGTTCATGGATTTGTAGAGGTCGCCCAGCGCCGCGATCGTGCCGTCGATCGCCAGCGGGCCGTTGGGCGGACCGTCAGCCAGATCGTGCAGCGCCTTGAAATGCTGGTCGGTATAGCGCGCCGCCTGGTCGACGACACCGCCCGGCTGCTGCGTCCCCGCCCCCAGCATCTGCGCGAGGCGATCCTGCGCCTGGGCCCCCACCTGCGCCTGCACGGCGGCCGCGGCCTGTGCGACACCGCCCGCCCCGGCGGCAGCCTGGGCGGCGCCGGCGGCACCGGTCGGCGGCGGCTTCGAGAGCCAGGTCTCCTTGGCCGCGGACACCATGAGCGCGCGGAGCGGCGAATCCGGGGCCGAGAGGATGCCGAGCGTCTGGACACCCTGGTTCACGTTGGTGAAGGGGATGATCGCGACGTCGCCCAGGAGCCTGTCCCACTGGGTGCCGAACTCGTTCAGATAGAGCGCGGTCACGTCGTTCTGCAGGCGCGAGAGTGCGATCGGGTCCTCACCGATCGAAGCCTCCTGGCCCACGACCCAGCTCTCCTTCGCGACTTCGCGCGCCATGTCGGGCAGCAGCACGCGGAACACGTTGTAGAAGCCGTTATAGGTGTAGAGGCCCGGGATGCCGTCGGCGAGCGACCGGCCCGACGGCCGTTGCAGCACGCGGGCGGCCGCCGGGCCGGCATTCTCCGAGATGCGCCAGTCCGGCAGGGACGAGACCTTGGGATTGGTCTTCATGAAGCTGAACGCGCGCTCGGCGAGCGGCAGCCGGTTGAGGATGACGCGGGTCGCCTGGACGAGCCCGCCATCGAGCGCGATGTCGGGCAGCGGCGCCTTCAAGAGCGCATCCAGATGGCCGTCGAGGTCCTTCCTGAGCGGGTCGTTCTCGTCGCCCGGGAACTGGACGCTCCAGTCGAGCGCCATCCAGTGCTTGACGAGCGCCTTGTCGAGCGGGCCTTGGCGGCCGAGCATCAGGTAGACCTTGAGCCCCTCGTAAAGGAAATCCGGCTTCGCCTGGTTGGCGTTGAGCTGGCTCTCGAGCCTCAAGAGCAGGCGCGGCAGGAGGAGCCCGCCCAGCGCCCGGTGATAGGCGTCGATTTCCTGGCTGCCGATCTTGTCGCCCTGGTAGAGGCCGAAGCCCAATGAGGTCGGCACGGACTTGTCCTGGTCGGCGTAGCCAGCCGGCGCGTCGCGCAAGATGTCGAGCAGCTGGTTCACCTGCTTCAAGTCGCCCGGCAGCACATGCTCAGGCGCCAACGCCTTCGCCTGCTCCGCATAGGCGTCGGCCACGGCGTCCGACTTGTCGAGCAGCGCGGCGTTGCCGAGATAGCTCATGGTCCAGAGCCCGACCAGGGCGATGAACACGAGCCCGGCAACCGCGATCGCGGACACCTGGATCAGCCGGTTGCGCCGCTCGACCCGCGGGTCGGCATTGACGAGGCCGGCCTCGCCGAACACGACCTGGCGCAGGAGCCGGGTCAGGAAATAGCTGCGGCCGCTGCCGCTGAACCCGGCGACCTGCTGGCGCATGAGCCCGAAGGTCGAGGCCATGGCGCCCATCAGCCGGTCGATCGGCGTGCCTTCCTGGGTGCCGCTGGTGAAATAGACGCCGCGCAGCAGGATCGGCTGCTCGAACCGGTTCGGCTCGAAGATCTCATTCAGGAACTGGACGGTCGTCTCCTTGAGGCTCGCCACCTGCTGCGGGAAGCCGAACACGAGCGCGCGGCGCTGGATGTCGGTCTCCTGCTGCAGCCGCTCGATGAGCCGGTCGTCGAGCCGGCCGATCAGCCCGTCGAACTCCGCGCCATAGGCCGTGACGGCGCTCGCCTCGTCCTTGCCGGGCTTATAGTCGAAGCTCATGCCCCAGACCTGGTCGCGATCCTCGCGGGCCAAGTCGTCGAAGAACTCGACGAAACCGGCAACCAGGTCGGCCTTGGTGAACAGCAGATAGACCGGCAGGCGGACGCCCAGCTCGGCATAGAGCTCCTGGATGCGGGCGCGGATGGCGCGGGCATGCTCCGAGCGCTGCGCCGCGGTGGCGCCGGTCAGATCGCTGATGCCGATCGCGCAGAGCACGCCGTTCAGCGGCTGGCGCGGCCGGTGGCGCTTCAGCAGCTTCAAGAACCCGGTCCAGGCCGCCTTGTCCTGGGCGCTCTCGCTGTCCTGGGTCGTGTAGCGGCCGGCAGTGTCGATCAGCACGGCCTCGTCGGTGAACCACCAGTCGCAGCTGCGCGTGCCGCCGACACCCTTGATCGCCCCCTTGCCGAGCTTGTCGGCGAGCGGGAAGCTCAGGCCCGAATTGACGAGCGCCGTGGTCTTGCCGGCGCCCGGCGGGCCGATGATGACGTACCACGGCAGCTGATAGAGGTACTTGCGGCCGCTCGAGCCGGCGAAGCGGCTCTTCTTCAGGAGCTCGAGCGCCTCCTTGAGGCGCCCGGCCAGCTCGTCGACTTCCTCCTTGCCGACGTCGGCCGCGGCACTCGCCGTCACCGCCGCCGCCATCTGGTTGTTCTGGCGCTGCTCGCCCAAGCGCGAGAGCAGGTAGATGAAGCCGGCAATGGCGACGACGACCAGGATGGCGAAGGCGCGCGCCAGCACGCTGTCGAGCGGCCGGACGTCGCCGATCCCGATCAGCGGCCCGATAAACCAGATCAGGAGCGCGATGATCAGCACGCCGAGGATGGTCAGCGCCAGCTTCGACAAAAAGATCTTCCGCAAATTCGTCAGCATCGGTTCCTCGTGGCGCCCGTCGTTCGAGACCCCTGACCGGGGCCGGTTGCCCGCATGTCGTTCGCGTGGGTGGGCTCAGCTCGGCTTGATGAGGATCACTTCGGTACGGCGGTTCTGCTCGCGCCCCTCCGCCGTCGCATTGGACGCGATCGGCTGGGAGTCGGCCTTGCCTTCGGCCGAGAGCCGCCCAGGGTCCTTGACCTTCTGCGCCAGGAGCTTGAGCACGGCCTGGGCGCGCGCCCTGGACAGCTCGTAGTTGGACGGGAAGCGCAGCGACTTGATCGGCACATTGTCGGAATGACCGGTCACCTGCACCGCACCCGGCTCGTCGTTGACCGCCTCGCCGATCCGGAGCAGCGTCGCCTTGAAGCTGTCCGCGACGTCGGCACTGCCCGAGCCGAACATGCCGGTGTTGCGGATGCGCACGGTGATCGTCTGGGCATCCTCGAGCACGGTCACGAGCCCCTCGCGGATCTCGGGCTCCAGAAACTTGCGCAGCTTGGCGGCACGATCCTGCACCGGCGGCGGCGGCAAGGGTGCGGCCACGCGGGCGAGCTTGATAGGCCCGTTCGGCGGCAGCGCCGCCAGCCGCTCGAAGCTCGAGTCCGACCGGTCGGCGAGCGCGAAGCTGTAGCCGGCATAGCAGAGCGCCAGCAGCGCCGCGGTGACCGCGGCGACGACCCAGGTCGGCACCAAGGCCACGAGCCCGCGGTGCGCCGCCGGCACGCCCTTCCAGCGGGGCGACAGCTCGCGTTCGTATTCGCCGCGGTTGTTGCGGATCAGGCGGAACAGGTCTTCGCGCACCAGCGTCAGTTCCGAGGCGCCGCGCTGTGCCACGCGGTATTTGCCCTCGAAACCGAGCGCCAGGCAGAAATAGACCAGTTCCAGCATGTCGAGATTGACCGCCGGGTCCTTCTTCAGCTGGGCGAGCAGGTCGAAGAACCGGTCGCCGCCCCAGGTCTCGGTGAAGAAGGTGCCGACCATGCTCTTGGTCGACCAGACGCTGCGGCTGCCCCACGGCGTGTTCAGCACCAGGTCGTCGAGCAGGGCCGCCAGCACGTATTTCGCGGCACGGAGCGTCTGCACCGGCAATCCCAGCGGCGTCACCGTGCGCTCGAACGTGTTGATCTCGCCGATCACCCGGTCGCGGAGCGCCTCCACGTCATTGTGCTGGGCGCGGTTCTTGAGCCGGACCGCAAGGCCGAGGAGCGGTGCCGCCGCTGCAACCAGCGGATTGAGATTCTTGAGCGTGATCGCGTCCCAGAGCCGGCCCGCAGGCTCGGCCATGGCCTGGGCGAGCGGCGGCGCCGGCCGCGGCGGGGGTGCGGCACCGCCGGGCGTCGCTCCCCCGGGTGCTGCTCCACCGGGTGCTGCTCCACCGGGGGACTGGGTGAGCCGCCCGCCCGGGTTCGGCCGGATCACCGTGCGCTCGCTGTCGCCGGGCTCCGCGAAAGGATCGTCAATCGTCATGTCGGCCCCGCCTGGTCCGAGAAAAGGGAAGCGCCCTTGGCTATTTCGCGGTCGCCGACAGGGTCAGCTTGTCGGCATTGACGGCGATGTCGGTCGTGGCGTTGGGCGGCACCGGCACGTCGGCGCGCCAGATCGCATGATCAATATCCCGGTATGCCGCAGTAACGCCGATGAAGCGTGTGCCCGGCTTCACCTCGAATTTCATCGATTGGGTCGAGCCCGGCGTCAGCACGGCTTGGTCGCGACCGAGCAGGTCGGGGCCGAGCAGCGCCTGATCCTTGTCGTTCAGCTGGAAGAAATCGGCCTTCTCGAACGCGCCGGCGGCGCCCAGCTGATAGATGCGCAGCATGACCGGTGCCGGCGCGCCGTCGACGCCCGGGTTGACCGTCCCCGTCGCCGTGAGGGCTAGCGAGACGACGGTGGGCGGCGGCGGTGGCGGCGGCGACGAACAGGCCGCGAGCGTCGCCGCGGCGGCGCCGGCCCAAAGCCCCTTGGCCAGAAGTTCCGTCAGTCTCAGCTGCTTGCTCACCACTTCGCCCCCCGATGCGATCCGCGCGGGATGCCGCGCGGCTTAGTCCCGACTTAGCCGGCCGCCGCTCCCATGCCGCTGCCCCTGCCGTCCCCTGAAGCGCTCTCCGCCTCGCTGCCCGCGGCAAGGCGTTCGACCTGGGCCCGATAGGCCTCGGCGAAGTCTGCCCCGAACAGTTTCTGCAGATCGTCCTGCAGCTCGCGCACGATCTCGCCGTGCAGCGCCCTGAACAGGTCCCAATATTTCGCCTTGCGCGCCTGCGGCAGGATGCCTTCGAGGAGCGAGCTGCGCTCAAGCCGTGCCTCGAGCTGCCCGGGCTCGAACCGGCCGATCACCGTCTTGAGCGCCGTCTGCATGCCGGCCAAGACGGCCAGCTGGTGCGCCTTGACGTCGCCCAGCGCCTGGGTCACCGCTTCGTCGACCGGCAGGAAGCCCGGCACATGCTGCAGCAGCATGACGCGCATCGCCTCGTCGACGCTGCCGGCGAATTTCAGCGGATTGTTGTCGTGCGCGCCCAGCATGGTGCGCTCGATATGGAACTCCTGCTTGGTCGATCCGCGCGCCGCCAGGATCTCCATCAGGCCCGGGACGAGCGCCGCCAGCATGCGGCCGACGCGCTCCATCACGGCGATGCTCTGGGCCTCGTCGAGTGCCACGCCGGTGACGCCGGTCGCCGCGAGCAGGGCCGCGACCGCGCCGCGATCGGCCGCCGTCGCCGGTGCCGCGGCTGATCGCGTCGGGTGAGGCGCCTGCGGCGCCGGCCGGGCGACGGGCGGCATCTCGAGCGAGGGCTCGTCGAACGCGTTGCGCATCGGCTGCTCGACCGGAGCGGCTGCAGCTGGGCCCGCCGCCGTTGGAGCTTCAGGGGCAGGCCGCGCCGGGGCCGAGAAATCGAGAAGCTCGTCCCAGTCGTCCGGGATGTTGGGCGTTACAACCTTCGGCGGCGCGAAGAAGGCATTCGGGCCATCGACATGGTCGGCCTCTGAGCCGCCGACCCATTCCTCGCGCCCCGAGGGCGGGCCGAACAGGTCATCCGCCTCCGGCAACAGCGGCCGCTGGACCGGCGGATCGAGGAACGGGTCCGACCGCTGGTGGTCGGCCCGCTTGTGGTCCGTGAGCGGTGTATCGAACGCGGAAGATTGGAACGGCGTAAAATCTCCCGCACCGCCTGGCCGCCCCTGCCCGCTTGTTGGTTTGGGCTCGGCGCCGAAATCGGCCAGCAAGTCGTCGAACGGATCCCGCTCGGCCACCGTCGGCGGGCACGGCGCGAATTCGTCGCCGAAATCGGCCGTAGCCGCGCCCGGCTGCAGCGCCGTCACCTCGAACGCGTAGCCGCCGACCTGCAGCAGATCGCCCGGCTGAAGCGCCGTCGGCATGTCGCGCGGCAGGCGTTCCGGGCTGTTGTTCAGGAAGACGCCATTGGTGCTGCGGTCGATGACGACATAGCCCGAGCCCGACGCCTCGATCACGCAATGATTCTTCGAGAGCACGCGGCTCGGGTCGACCAGCACCAGATCGTTGTCCGCGCCTCGCCCGATGCTGAGGCGCACGTCGATCTGCAGGCGCCGCGGCGGTTGCGCGCCCAGCGCCGGATCGGTCACCTGCATGGAAACGATCAAAGGCATCGACGGGTTCTCGACCGATCCATGAAACCCAACGCCCGCAACTGTCCGACCTCGGACGGGTGCGACCGAACCGCGCCTCGTTCCCGGCCCCGCGACCGCAGAACAGGTGCAGAGTGTACTACCATGCGCACAATAGGCGCGAAACAATTCAATGGGTTCGCCCTATTCTACTGCAGTTCCCGGATCGCCCAGAGCGCCATGTCGAGCCCCGGGAAATCGCCCGCGACATGAAGCGCCAGCCCGCCCGAGGCCTGCAGGATCTTCCAGTGCGGGCTCGACCGGTCGAGCTCGAAGTAGGTGACACCGGCATGATACGGGATCTGGCGCGGCGCCACCGGCAGCGGCCGGATGCCGATGCCGGGCAGCGCCGAATTCACGAGGTCGCGGATCTTCTCGACCGGCCCCAGCTTGACCTGGGACGGATAGGTCTGCCGCAGTCGCTCCGGTGGGATGTCGGCGCGGACTGCGAGCACGAAGCCCGCCGTCGCGAGCAGCTGCTTGTCCATGATGGCGGCGACATAGATGCCGTACTTGCGTTCCTGCAGGGGGATCGAGATGGCCGTCTGCTCGATGACGGCACTCAGCGATTGCCGGATCGAGCGGATGACCGGCCCGAACGTCGCCGTCAGGTCGTGGTGGCGATAGGTGCCGAACGCCGGCGGCCGCTTGCCCGGGGTCGTAAACGTGCAGAGCTCGCCCGCCAGCTGCACCGCGAGGCTGAAGAACGCCTCGGGATGGACCGACGGGCATTCGGTCGCATGCGCGAAGATCGGCTCGTAGCGATTGACCAGCTGCAGCAGCAGGAAATCCGCAATCTCTGCGGCACCCCGCGTGCCCGAATCCGAGACGCGCGCCGCCAGCGCCTCGCCGCGGTGATGCAGCAGCCCCTGGATCTCGGTCAGGTAGTTCGAAAGATTCTTCGAGACCTGGCAGTCGGCGACCGTCGGGATGTGGCTGTCGTCGAGCACGATCTGCCGGTCAGATCGAATCTCGACCATCCGGCCGATGGCGAGGCAGATGAAGCCGTTGCGGTCCATCCCATCGATCAGCAGGCGGAAGCGCAGCTGCCCGACCTCGACCGTCGCGGCCGACCGGTTGTCGGCATTGGCGTCCTCGACCGCCTGCTCGGCCACGACAAAGCGTGCGGCGGTTTCGAGCCCCAGCCGCCGATCGGCTTCGGCCGCCCCCGGCTGGTACACCGGCAGCGCCAGGTAGATCACGGCGTCGCGCGTCGTCTCCGGCGGCTCGAGCGGGATCGGCTGGTCCGCATCCTCGGGAATGGCGAAGGGCGTGCCGTCCTCCAGCACGCCGCGCGCCTCCTCGATCGCAAGCTTGCCGAGGCTGAGCAGCTCACGGTTGAACCGCAGATGCGTCAGGCCCCAACCGAACGGCCGGAGCGGCGCCGTCCGGCCCCGCACCAGCTTTTCCATGTAGCGGTCGGCCTGCTGAAAATGCTGCGGCCCGAGGAACATGCCCTCCGACCAATTGACCTTATTGTCCCAGGACATGCCTCTTCCTTCCCCCGCCGATCCCCGGCATCCCTAGCACCTTTCGATCAGTCGTAGGCATAGGTGAAGTCGCCGTCGGCCACGCCGACCTCGACCTTGCTGACCGGCCGTCCTTCGAGCATCCGTTCGAGGAAGGCCTGGCTCAAGGTCGGCAGCACCGTGTTGGTCAGGATCGCGTCGATCATGCGGCCACCGCTCTCAAGCTCCGTGCAGCGCGTCGCCACCAGCTTGACCACGTCGGGCGAATAGGTGAACGGGATCTTGTGGTTGGCCTTGATGCGCTTCTCGATCCGGCCGAGCTGCAGCCGGATGATCGCCGCCAGCATCTCGTCGCTGAGCGGATAGTAGGGGATCGTCACGATGCGGCCGAGGAGCGCCGCCGGGAAGACCTTCAAGAGCGGCTCGCGCAGCGCCTTCGCCAGCCCCTCGGCATCCGGCAGGAGCTCGGGATCCTTGCACATGTTCATGATGAGGTCGCTGCCGACGTTGGAGGTCAGCAGGATGAGCGTGTTGCGGAAGTTGATGAGCCGGCCCTCGCCGTCCTCCATGACGCCCTTGTCGAACACCTGGAAGAAGATCTCGTGCACGTCCGGGTGCGCCTTCTCGACCTCGTCCAAGAGCACGACGCTATAGGGCTTGCGCCGGACCGCCTCGGTCAGGATGCCGCCCTCGCCGTAGCCGACGTAGCCCGGCGGCGAGCCCTTCAGGGTCGAGACCGTGTGGGCCTCCTGGAACTCGCTCATATTGATAGTAATAACGTTGGTCTCGCCGCCGTAGAGCGCCTCGGCCAGCGCCAGCGCGGTCTCGGTCTTGCCGACGCCCGAGGGACCGCACAGCATGAACACGCCGATCGGCTTGTTCGGGTTGTCGAGCCCGGCGCGCGAGGTCTGGATGCGCTTTGCGACCATCTCGAGCCCGTGGCTCTGGCCGATGACGCGCTGGTTCAGCGTGTCGGCGAGCTTCAGCACCGTCTCGATCTCGTTCTTGACCATGCGGCCGACCGGGATGCCGGTCCAGTCGCCGACGACCGAGGCCACGGCCTGCGCGTCGACGCACGGCAGGATCAAGGGGCTGTCGCCCTGCAACGTCTCGAGCTCCGTCACCAGCCCCTTGAGCTCGGCCAAGAGCGCCTCGCGCTCCGCCCCCTCGGCCGGCGCCACCGGGGCCGCGGCTCCCGTGGTGGCCGCCGGCTCCTTGGCCGCCACCTCGGCCGCGGCCGCCTCGAGCTTGGTCTTGGTACCCTCGACCGTGCCGGTCGAGCCGCGCAGCTTGGCGCGGAGCGCCAGAACCTTGTCGACCAGGTCCTTCTCGGTCTGCCAGCGCGCTTCGAGCCCCGCGAGCCGGTCACGCTCGGCGGCCAGCGCCTCGGTCACGTTCGTCTGGCGATGTACGGTGTCGAGCCCGATCGCGGTCTCGCGGCCGATGATCTGGAGCTCGGTCTCGAGCGCCTCGATCCGGCGGCGGCTGTCGTCGACCTCGGCCGGCACCGCATGCTGGCTGATCGCGACGCGCGCTGCCGCCGTGTCGATCAGGCTCACCGCCTTGTCGGGCAGCTGGCGTGCCGGGATGTAGCGGTGCGAAAGCCGGACGGCCGCCTCGAGCGCCTCGTCCAGCATCTGCACCCGGTGATGCTTCTCCATGACCGAGGCCATGCCGCGCATCATCAGGATGCAACGCTCTTCGGTCGGCTCGTCGACCTGGACGGTCTGGAAGCGGCGGGTCAGTGCCGGATCCTTCTCGAAATACTTCTTGTATTCGGCCCAGGTCGTGGCCGCGACCGTGCGCAGCGTGCCGCGCGCGAGCGCCGGCTTCAGCAGGTTGGCCGCATCGCCCGTGCCGGCCGCCCCGCCGGCGCCGATGAGCGTATGCGCCTCGTCGATGAACAGGATGATCGGCTTCGGCGAGGCCTGGACCTCGTCGATCACCTGGCGCAGCCGGTTCTCGAACTCGCCCTTCATGCTGGCGCCGGCCTGCAAGAGGCCGATGTCGAGCGAGAGCAGGCTCACCTCGCGCAGCATCGGCGGCACGTCGCCGGCGACGATCCGGAGCGCGAAGCCCTCGACCACCGCCGTCTTGCCGACGCCCGCCTCGCCGGTCAGGATCGGGTTGTTCTGGCGTCGGCGCATCAGGATGTCGACGACCTGGCGGATCTCCTCGTCACGCCCGACGATCGGGTCGATCTCGCCCTTGCGCGCCTTTTCGGTGAGATCGACCGTGAAGCGCTTCAGCGCCTCCTGCTTGCCCATCTGCGCCGGCGGCATGGCACCGCTCGCCTCGCCCGGGGCGGCCGCCCCATCGGTCGAGCGCATCGCCTCTTCCGGCGAGCCGCCGGTGATCTTGCCGAACTGGGCCGTCAGCATATCCCCGCTGATCTTGCCGAATTCCTTGGAGATCGCGGTCAGCGCATTGCGCAGCGTCGTGGTCTTGATCAGGCCCACGACCAGATGGCCGGTCCGGACCTGGTTCTCGCCGAACATGAGCGAGCCGAACACCCAGCCGCGCTCGACCGCATCCTCGACATGGACCGACAGGTCCGAGATCGACGCCGCACCGCGCGGCAGCCGGTCGAGCGCGTCCGTGATGTCTTTCGCGAGCTGCGAGGGATTGAGCTCGAAATGCTTGATGATCCGATGCAGGTCGGAGTCCGGCGATTGCAGGATCTGGTGCAGCCAATGCACGAGCTCGACGAACGGATTGCCGCGCATCTTGCAAAAGATCGTGGCGCTCTCGATCGCCTTGTAGGCGAGGGGATTGAGCTTGCCGAACAAGGCGACGCGGCTGATCTCGGTCATCTCTCAACTCCTACCGGCAGGTTCTTCCAAAAGGTTCCTGCTGTTTCGTGGCCATGGAGGGTGGGCAGTCTTAAGCGGCCCGCCCCAGCGGGTTCAGTTCCAGGTCTTGCGCATCGCGCGTCGGCGGCGAGGACAGGCCCCAGCTGGTCCAGCCGAGGCGGTTCCGGCCGCCGAGTTCGAACCGCGGGATCTCCTCGCGCCGGAGGATCAGCTTGATGTCCCAGGTGAGCTCGTCGCCCATGTAGAAGCGCACGAGCGGCACGAGCCGCGCCAGGCTCTCGCCGCCCGGCAGCAGTCGTTCATACTCTTCGAGGCTGAGCGGGCCGAACACGATGCGGAATTTGTGCTGGCAGCTCCAGACCCTGGCACCGGGAGCGGCCGACTGGCTGAGCGTGCCGCTGTCGGGCGTGGATCCCAGATGCCAGCGCAGCTCGTCGGGCAGCTTCATCCAGCCCGGCACGAATTCCTCGATCGCGACTGGCAGGCCGAAATAGCCGGCGAGGATCGTCTGCAGGCCGGCGGCCGGACGCGTCTGCGCTGCGAACAGCCCGGCATAATGCAGCCGCACCGCGTCCGGCAGCTCGTCCCGGTCGCGCAGCTCGCCCATGCCGAGGCCGAAGGTAGCGCCCAGGTAGCGGCCGAACGGGTCGTCGCCCGGCCGATCGAAGCTCACCGTCGGCTCGTTGATTGCCCAGGCCCGGTACATGAGCGACAGCATGCGGTGATGGAACAGGTCCATGAACCGCACCATGGTCGGATCGCCATGGTGGCGCTGCCGCTCGCGCGCGAACTCGGTCAGGTGCAGCGGCAGCGGGCCCTGCGGCCCGAACAGGCCGAAGAAATAGCTGGTGAGCCGCGGCAGGCCGCCGGGGCTGCCGGGCTCGAACGCGGCCAGCGTCGCGGGGGCGGCGACCAGGTGCGCCTCCTGCGCCAGGCGCACCGGATCCTCCGCCGCATGCTCGGAAGTACCGATGCGCGGGCGGTCGGCATAGAGATTCTCGAGCCGGCGCAGCGCCTGGAAGAAGCCGAAGCGATACGGCTTCTCGGCCAGCGCCTGCATCAGCGCAAGGCCATAGAGCGCGTCTGGGCCAGATGGCGCTTCTAGGCCAGATGGCGTTGGCCGGGTCGTCTCTGCCATCGCATGATCTCGCCTCTGGTGACCGTGCGGAACACGGTCTCGGTGAAGGAGTTGATCGACACATATTTCGCGAAGAACCGCTCGAGCACGGCCGCGAGCAGGAAGCCGCCGGTACCCTCGAACGCCTCCTCGGCGCAGGTGAGCGTGATCTCGAGGCCGCGCACGAAGGCGATCGGCCCCGGGTGGATCGCGCGCCGGACGACCGGCCGGCTCGTGACCGAGCGCACGCCCTCGATCTGCTTGCGCACGCTGGGCTCGCCCAGGTCCGCATAGAGCGCCAGAAGCTCGCGGAACGCCGCTGCCCCCTCCTCCGCATTCTTGTCGAGCAGGCTCAGGTAGTTGAGCGACAGATGGCTGATGAGGCGCCAGGTCGTGTCGCCCTCGGCGTGCGAGCGCCTGGGCCAGGTCGGGCCGGCGACGCAGCGGATCGTGTCGACCGGCGCGCCCAGCTGCATGGTGAAGTCGGTCGTCCCCTTGCCGACCGGCATCTCGAGCGGCAGATCGCGGTTCGTGCAGAGCGCCTCGATCGCCAGTTGCCGCAGGTCGTGCCGATAGGGCGCCTCGTCGGCGTCGACCAGGGAAATGAAGGTTTCGCTGCCGATGTAGGACGAGCGCGGGCCGCGTGAACGCTGCCGCATCGACAGCAGCCGCTGCTCGCGATGCACCGCGTAATAGGCGCGCCCCGGATCGCCGCCGCCGAGGTCGGTCGCCCCGAAGAACGGCCGGAATTCCTGCGTCACCTCGGTGCCGGCCGCGATGCCGCCGACCGACAGAACCCGGTAGACCTCGAAATCCATCGGCCGCGTCCGGTCGACGATGACGTGATGCTCTTCGGTCTGATCGGTGAGGTGGATCCGGTCGACGACCTTGGGGAACAGGTTGATGATCGGCGCGCAGAAGAGCGTGAAGTCGGCCGGCCCGATCGCGTGGTCGAGCCGCGTGTCGGCCCGCTTCAGCATGATGATGATGTCGATTTCGGTGTCGGCGCAGCGCCGGAAGCCCGGCGCCAGCCCCACGAGGTCGACGAACATGAAGCGGGCGGGACAGGCGAAATATTCGTGGAGCAGCCGGTAGCCGTCGAACGACTGGCCGCCGAACGGCAGCAACGCGTGATCCGGCTCGAAGCCCAGCGGCCGGACCGGCGCCGTGCGCACGATCTCCTGCCACGGCAACGGCCGGCTGGTCGGCCGCACCACCATCGCCTGGGCATGGGCGACGAGCGCCTCGTAAAGCCGCACCGACTTCTCGGAGACGTCGCCCAGGAACAAGGTCAGCCGGTCGAGCGGCAGCTTGTCGAACGGAATGCCGGCCGTGGTCCTGAGCCGGAGGCGGATCGCCGCCGGCGCGCCCTGGATCTCGCCGACGCCGAGCGTCGCGACGGCGCCGGGCGACGCCAGATATTCGAGCTCGGCCACTTCGAGCGGCCAGAGCGTCACGTCATGGCCGGTGCGGTACTCGCAGGCGGTCTGGTCGCCCTTGCCGAGCAGGCTCATGAGCGCCGTGCCGCGCGGGATCGGAAAGCCGTCCGCGAGCCCGCCTTCCGTCAGATCCGGGTAGAACCGCGCCACCGCCATCGACGGCGTCGGCTGCAGGTAGTGCGGATAGACGAGGTCCAGGAGATGCTGGGTGAAACGGGGGAAGCGCGCATCGACCTTGAGGCGGACGCGCGCCGCCATGAAGGCGAAACCCTCGATCAGGCGCTCGACGTAGGGATCCGCACACTCGAAGCTGTCGAGCCCGAGACGCCCCGCGACCTTCGGGAATTCCTTGGCGAACTCCCCCGACATTTCCCGGAAATGCTGCAGTTCCGTGTTGTAGTAGCGCAGCAGCTTCGGGTCCATCAGGCCCCCCTGGCGCCGTTGGCGCCGTTGGCGTCGATGACCTTGACCGAGCCCAGTTCGAGGTCGACCTCGGTGCGCAGATAGATGCGCTGGGATACCGGCTGGGCCCAGAGCTCGCCTTCGATCTCGAACACGACCGCGTTGTGCGCCATCAGGTCGGGATCGATCAGCAGGCGGACCTTGAGCGTGTTCTTGAGGATCCGCGGCTCGAACGTGGCGATCACCTGGCGCAGCCGCCGTTCCATATCGCCGGAGATCTGCTGGAAATTGGACGCCGTGAGACCGCCCAGCGCCGGCGTGCCGAAATTGACGACGGAATCGGCGGCATGCGGATAGGGATCGAGGTCCTGGACCGTCGCGAGATTGGTGCAGTTGAGGAGCCAGGCGAGATCGCGCAGCACACCCTCGCGCAACCGCCGGAGCGACAGCACGCGCTGGTCGCGCGACTCCTGCTTCTCTTCCGGCGCCATGTCGATCAGCCGGTCCAGCAGCGACGGCTGCAGGCGTTCCTGCTGGGTGAGCTCCGCCATGCCCGCTACGCGCCTGGCGCGTCGATGACGATCCGGCGCACGTCCATGATCGGATATTCGCCGGTGTCGGCCGCGAACATGCGCTGCCCGAGCCCCGTGAACATCTCCTCGCCCTCATCGACCCAGTCCGTGCGCCGGGCAAGGCGCAGGGCCGTCTCCTCCGCGCGCTCCGATCCCGGATAGCGCGTCGGCAGCAGGGCGACCGTCTCGCCGCCGGTCGTGAGCGTCAGCTGCGCCGGCAGCCAGACGACGTCACGCAGATCCTGCGGCGCTTCGATCTCGATGCGCTGCAAGCGGTTGAGCGGCAGCCAGTAGTAGCGGCCGTTGACGATCGCCTCGATCATCGGCCCGAGCCGCACGTCGGCGTCTGCGAGCCAGGCAAAGGATTGGGTGTCGAACCCGGCGCCTTCGATGGCGCCGGTGCTGGTTGGCGCCAGCTCGAACGCCTCGGCGCGCACCTCCTGGGACTGTGCCACCGCGCCATTGGCCGACAGCCTGAGCGCTTCCAGCAGCAGCGCCATCCAGCGCTCCGGCTCGCCGAACAGCAGGGGCGAGCGCTCGCCGGCGAAGACAGCCGCCCGCAGCGCCTCGCATTGCAGCGCTTCCCGATAGGTCTGCACCATGGGCAAGGCACCCGCGTCAAGCTCGCCCACGACCTTCAACTGAGTCAGCGCCCGGTCCCAACTGCCCTCGACCGACAGGAGTTGGAACAGAAAGGTCCTGAGATGGGCGTTCGATGGGTCCTTGCGAACGCGTCCCTGCAATTCCGCCAGGGTTTTCGAGAGATCGCCTTCGCGGAGCAGGTCTTCAAACATGCGGTCCCCCTTCCCCAGCACGCGGTCCGACCCAACCGGCCGGATAGAACGAAGCCGGCGGCGACCATCGCCGCCGGCCTCGCATTCTCGTCATCATCCTGTCCCGGCAGCACTTCCCGATCCTCTTGGGACCGGGAAGCGCGGTTATGGGATCAGACCTTCTTGTTCTCTTCGATGTTCCACTTGGCGTACTTCTCGGCCTCGCCCGAGCCGTCTTCCTTCTGCTCGGTGTAGCCGTAGGAGAATTCGGCGAAGTTGAGCGTGACGTTCTCGGTGAGGCGATCCTCGCCGCCCGAGCCGCCCATCGAGATCGAGCTGACCAGGATCTTCTTGAGCTCGAGCTTGATGTACTCGAGCGGCTCCTTGCCGCCCGACTTGCGGACGGTGAGCGTGCCGGTCGCGACGTGCTCGCCGCTGGAGCAGTTGAGCATCAGGGCGTTCGAAGACGAATCGATATACTTGGTGACCGAAATGTCCTGGAAGTTCGCCTTGCCCGAACCGCCACCGCCGCCCATGTGGAACGTGCCGCTGTTCGAGATGCCCCAAGACCAGGCGAGAATGTCGATCTCTTTCTTGTGAACGGAATCCTTGGCCTCGCCGTCAATACCGTCCAGCTTCAAAAACATATCTACGGCCATCGTCGTCTCCCATTGCGCTAATTATGAATAGAGTACAAGTGCGCGACACTCAGCGAGTGTCGCGCGTGTCACATGTCAGGCGGCCTTCGCCGACGGCAGCTTGGAGACCAGCCGCAGCGAGACGGTCAGGCCTTCGAGCTGATAGTGCGGACGAAGATAGAATTTCGAGGTGTAATAGCCGGGGTTGCCCTCGACTTCCTCGACCACCACTTGCGCCGCCGCAAGTGGCTTCATGGCCTTGGTCTCCTCGCTGGAGCGGGCCGGATCACCGTCGACATACTGGGTGATCCACTTCTGCAGCCAGCGCTGCATGTCCTCGCGCTCCTTGAAGGAGCCGATCTTGTCGCGGACGATACATTTCAGGTAGTGGGCAAAGCGACAAGTAGCAAAAAGGTACGGCAACCGCGCCGCAAGATTGGCGTTCGCGGTGGCATCCGGATCCTCGTACTCGGCAGGCTTCTGCAGCGACTGGGCGCCGATGAAGGCCGCGAAGTCCGAATTCTTCTTGTGGATGAGCGGCATGAGCCCCGCCTTGGCGAGCTCGGCCTCGCGCCGGTCGCTGATCGCGATCTCCGTCGGGCACTTCATGTCTACGCCGCCGTCGTCCGTCGGGAACGTGTGCGTCGGCAGCCCCTCGACCGCACCGCCGGACTCGATGCCGCGGATGCGCGAGCACCAGCCGTAGAGCTTGAACGACCGGTTGATGTTGAGCGCCATGGCATAAGCCGAGTTGGCCCAGACATATTTGCTGCTGTCCGCGCTCTCGGTCTCTTCCTCGAAATCGAATTCCTCGACCGGGTCGCTCTTGGCGCCATAGGGCAGACGCGCCAGGAAGCGCGGCATGGCGAGGCCGATATAGCGCGCGTCCTCGGACTCCCGGAGCGAGCGCCAGGCGGCATATTCCGGCGTCTGGAAGATCTTGGTCAGATCGCGTGGATTGCTGAGCTCGGCCCAGCTATCCATCTGCATGAGCGACGGTGCCACGCCGGAAATGAACGGCGCGTGCATCGCCGCAGAGATCTGCGCCATCGAAGACAGGAGCTCGACGTCCGGCGGCGAATGATCGAAATGATAGTCGCCGACCAGGCAGCCATAAGGCTCGCCGCCGAATTGGCCGTATTCCTCTTCGTACATCTTCTTGAAGATCGGGCTTTGGTCCCAGGCCGTGCCCTTGTACTTCTTCAGGTTCTTGGCGAGATCCTTCTTGGAGATGTTCATCACCCGGATCTTCAGCAGCTCGTCCGTCTCGGTGTTGTTGACGAGATGGTGCAGGCCGCGCCACGCCCCCTCGAGCTTCTGGAAATCCTCGTTGTGCAGGATGAGGTTGATCTGCTCAGTCAGCTTCTGGTCGATCTGCGCGATGATCGCGTTGATCGTGTTGACCACGTCCGCCGAGATCGTGATCGAGCTGGCAAGGGCCTGCTCGGCCAGCGTCCTGACCGCGGACTGGACCGCCGACTGCGCCTCGCTGCTCTTCGGTCGGAACTCCTTCTCGAGCAGGTTGGCGAACTCGTTGAACTCGATCGTTTGGGCCGCGCCCTGCGCGGCCGCGCCTTGCAGCTCGGACATTGGCTTATTCCCCCGACCCGGTCGATGACGACTCTGCTTCCGTCTGCTTCGGCGCCGACGCCAGCGCCTGCAGCAGCGCCGGATCGGTCAGCAGCTTGCCGATCAGTTCCTCCGCCCCCGTCTTGCCGTCCATGTATGTCACGAGATTGGACAGCTGGCTGCGCGCCTGGAGCAGCTGGTTGAGCGCGCCGACCTTGCGGGCGATGGCGCCCGGCGTGAAGTCCTCCATGCTCTCGAAGGTGAGATCGACCTGGAGATTGCCTTCGCCGGTCAGCGTGTTCGGCACCGAGAACGCGGCGCGCGGCTTCATCGCCTTCAGGCGTTCGTCGAAATTGTCGACGTCGATCTCGACCGCCTTGCGGTCGGCGACCGACGGCAGCGGCTCCGTGGGATTGCCCGAGAGATCGGCAAACACGCCCATGACGAAGGGCAGCTGCACCTTCTTCTGGGAGCCGTAGAGCTCGACGTCATACTCGATCTGGACGCGCGGCGCCCGGTTGCGGGCGATGAATTTCTGACTACTTGCCTTGGCCATGTCCGCCTCTCTTCCCTGGGTTTCTCGGGTATTTGGCCAGTGTCAGGCGCTTGAACCGCGCGGGCACCGTCCCTTTGCTTTTCCGTCGATTATCCGCAGGCGCCGCCACGGCCTCACTCCTCCGCGGCCGGGCCGCTGAATATCTGGGCCTTGGTGACCGCGTCGGGGATGAGGTCCTGCAAAACGTCCAGGAAGCTCATCGGCGCCAAGCGCTTCGCCCGCCGCAGCAGCAGCGGGACCGGGCTCGACGGCTCGTAGCGCGCATAATATTCGCAGAGCCGGTCGAGCGTCTTGAGAACATCTTCACGGTTCGAAATCTGTCCGGGCACCGAAATGCCGCCGGCCGGGCGCGGCGCCGCCGGCGCCGCCCCGTCGACCTCGTCCGCTACCGCTTCCTCGGCCGGCACCACTTCCTCCTCCTCGCGGATACCGCGGGCTTCGAGCCGCTGGGTCATCACGCGCGATGCCTCGCGCAGCACGGCGCCGAGTGCGGAGAGATCGGGCGCGTTACTGGCACCCACCTGGTCGGTAATGACGTTCTCGATGCCGCGAACATCGTCCGCGGCACGGCGGATAGCGTTCGCCGTCTCCCGCAAAGCGTCGACCGCGGCCTCGAGGAAGGCCCCGTTGACCGCCGCCTGGTCTGCGCGCCCTTCCTCGCCGCCCTCGGCAGCAATGTCGCGCAGCCCGAACCGGCCGAAATTGCGCGAACTCACCAGCGGCGTCTCGCGCAGCGGCTGGAGGAAGCTCTCGGGATCGCACAGGCCGGCAACAACGTTGACCCGGAACGTCGGGTCGTTGTCGTCGTCCGGATCGAGCTGTGGATGGAGCCCTTCCCAATAGCGCCCCAGCACGCCGTGCAGCAGCGCAAGGCCGCCCGCGAAACCCGTCACGCCGTCGAGGCGGAGGGACGCGCGCAGCAGCTGGTCGTAGACCCGCAAGTCTTTCGTGCGTTCAAGCAACTTGAGCGCGAGCCGGCGCACCTCGACCCAATCCGGCTCCTCACCGGGGATGATCGTGGTGCCGAACTGCTGCTCGGCCTTGGGCTTCGCCGCCTGTTCCAGCGCGATGAACGCAGCGTCATATTCCAGATTCTCGCCGCATGGGGCGTCCGGACTGATCTCTGCCAGCAGGTGCTCGATATCAAAAGCCGCCACGGTCAAACCGAATTGCGAGAGAAAGATCAAAAAAAGCGGAGACAGGACAAGGACCCGATTCGGGCAGATCGTTCGTTTCTGCCACAACCTTGTCACTAAGCGTTTTCAATATTTTGAGGCTATCCTGAGTGCCCCGCCGTGTCAATGTGAACGGGTGTGGCCACACGATTAACGCGAGGTTTTTTCGGCCAGGACGATGTGGCCGACGACCGGCCGGCCGCCTTCCGTCCTGAGGGGCTCGCGCCACCAGTCGACAAGCCCGAACCCGGCGGCGGCGAGGCAGCTGCGCACATAAGCCTCGGTGTGCTGATACCGCCCCGACGGCGCCAGCATGTAGTCGGTCCCGCCGTCAGCCCCTGCCTCGAGCGAGAAGGCGAACCGCGCGCCGTCGCGCAGCGCCACCGCCGTCGCCGCGAGCGGCGGTGCGAGATCGCCGAAATAGATGAGTGAATCGGCGGCGACCGCGAGGTCGAACGCCGCGGGCCGGCCCGTCAGGAAATCGACCAGATCCGCCCGGACGAGCTCGCTGTAAAGCGCGCGGCGCCGCGCGCGTTCCAGCATCTCCGACACCAGGTCGACGCCGACGAGCGTGCCGCAGAAAGCCCGTACCGCCTCGGCGCAGAGGCCGGTGCCGCAGCCGAGATCGACGACCGCGAGCCCCTGGTCGTCCGTTCTGGCATGGGCCTGCAGCAGCCGGCCGATCAGCTGCGGCGCGCGATACTCGAGGCGCTCGAGCTGCTGGTCGAACGTCTTGGCGAAGGCGTCGAACGTATCGACGATGTAGTCGGCCGAGCAGCGGTCCGGAACATCGACGCCGGAAACAGCGGCCAGCATGTGCCGCGCAACCGGATGGTCCGGCTGGTCCCGGCACCAGTCGGCGAAGAGCGCATGCGCCTCGTCCGAGCGGCCGACAGCAAGGCAGAGGACGCCGAGCGAGAAGCGGGCGAGCGGCAGGGCCGGATCGAGCGCGATGGCGGTGCGCTGCGCCGCCATGGCCTCCTCGACCTGTCCCGCCTTCTCGAGCGCGATGCCGTAATGCAGCTGCGCCGGCGCGTGGCGGGGATCGATGCCGACGGCGGTGTGCAGGATGCCGAGCGCCTCCGCGCGGCGGTTGAGCGACAGAAGCGCCACGCCCAGCCGATCAAGCAGCCCCACATCGCGCGGGCGAAGCTCGAGCGCTGCGGCGTAGTAGCCGAGCGCCTCCTCGTCCCGGTCGAGAACGACAAGCAGGTCGCCCAGCGCCTGAAGCACATCGACGTCGGGACCGTGCAGGTCGATGAGCCGCTGATAGGCCTCAATCGCCGCCAGCCGTTCGCCGGCCTCGGCCTCGAGCTTGCCGAGGTTGGCGAGCGCGTCGGCATAGCCGGGCCGGAGCGTCAGCGCCGCCCGATAGGCCACACGCGCTTCGTCCGGACGCTTGGCCCGGCGAAGCGCCGTGCCGAGATTGTTGTGGGCCTCAGCGTAGTTCGGCTGGAGAACTATCGCCGCCTGATAGCCGTCGATCGCCGCCTCGAGGCGCCCCAGTTGCTGCAAGGCCACGGCCCGGTGGTTGTGCGCCTCGGCAAGGTCGGGGCGCAAGGCGATGGCCTGGTCATAGGCCGCAAGCGCCTCGTCCATCCGGCCGGCCCCGCGCAGTGCCGCGCCGAGCGCATGATGGACGGACGCATTGCCGGGCGCCGCCGCGGCCGCCGCCTCGAGCAGACGGGACGCCTCGTCGAACCGTCCCTGGACATGACGCAGCGCGCCCAGAAGGTGCAGTGCCGCCGCATGGCCCGGGTCCGCGGCGAGAATGCGCTCGTAAAGTTCAGCGGCCTCGGTCAGCAGGGCCGCCTTGTGGAAGGCGGTCGCCTGGACCAGCCAGTCCCGGATCTGCATCTCCACAGCCGCCGCGTCGCTCAGCATCGATCCTCCCCCCGATCGTGCGCCCATTCGACCCTAGTCCGGTGACGCGCACCGGTGACCGCGTTCACACCGCAACAGGGGCCGAGCCCCCTCGCCCGCCTGCAACGCGGACGCGACTGTCTCAGGGAATTGACCCACGCGCAATCATGGCGAGGCGTCATTCTCCTCGTGCGGCTCTCGCTGTGAGCCACCTCTCACGAACCGTCATCGATTTCAGTAAGAATGACCGCCGACAGACGGACGAGCGCCGGGATTGCGTACCCTGGTATACTGGCGCATCTTCCGTCCTGGTCTGTTCGCTTGCTCATATTCGTGCCCGGCGGCGGCTCGGCCGATACCGCCGCGGGGCGCCACTTTACGATGGTGTCGCGATGGCTCAGCACAACAAGAAAATTGAGATTGCCCGCCGGGGTGTCGCCCTCGTCGCGTCGCTCGCCGTCCTGAACGGCTGCGCCGCGGCCGGCATCAGCACCCAGAGTTCCCGCATCGGTGCGGACGATGGCACGGATTCCTGCCGCCAGCAGCTGGTCGCCCTCGATTCGACCGGCGATTTCTATGCCGAGGATATCCTGAAGGGTGCTGCGATCGGCGGCCTCCTCGGCGCCGCGACCGGCGCGCTCTTCTCAAAGGACGTGAAGGGGGCGGCGATCGGCGCCGCGGCTGGTGCCGCCCTCGGTGCTGCCGGCGGCTACTGGACGGCGGTGCGCCAGCAGCAGCGCGACCAGGCCGGCATGTTCAACCAGGTCCAGGGCGACCTCGCCCGCGAGAACGCCCAGATCGACAAGACTCAGCTCGCGTTCGACCAGTTGATGGATTGCCGCTTCCGCCAGGCCGGCCAGATCAATGCCGCCTATGCCGCCCATCAGATCGACCGCCCGACGGCAGTGGCGCAGATGGGCGTCGTGCGCCAGCGCGCGCAGCGCGACCTGGCGCTCGCCCAGAAGATCAACGGCCAGATCGCACAGCGCGGCCAGCAGTTCGACGTCGCGGCCGACAACCTGGCGCCGAGCCCGGTGCCCGCCTTCGTCTCGGCCGAGTCCTATCCGGCGAAGCCCGCGACGATGCGGCGTGCCGGCACGCTCAAGCTGCGTCCGGACCCGGCGGCGCCCGACATCGCCCAGATCCAGGCGAAGCAGCCGGTGACGGTGACGGTCAAGCGCGGCGACTATGCGCTGGTCCAGACCGACACGGGCGCCCGCGGCTATGCTCAGGTCGCCGACCTGCAGCAGGCGGGATCGCGGTCGGTGCCGGTCAGCGTGCCGAGCGCCCCCGCGGCTACGAACGGCAGCGACGTCCGCACGCTCGACGGCAGCAACGCCGCCCGGCGCGACGCCTTTGCGCAAAGCGTCGCCGTCTCGGAGACCGCGGTCGCGAGCGGCTTCGAGGTCGCCGGTTGATCCGCGCGGCACTCGCGGTTCTTCTGGCGCTCCTCTGGCCACTGGCTGCAGCCACGGCCGAGGAGCCGCCGCAGACGCCCTACCTGCGCATCGAGGCGGGCGGCCATACCGGCGCCATTCCGCGCCTGGCGGTCGACGCCTCCGGCCACCTGATGGCGAGCGCCGGCTTCGACAAGACGGTCCGGCTCTGGTCGCTGCCCGACGGGCGCGAGAAGGCCGTGCTGCGCCCACCGATCGGCCCGCGGGAGGAAGGCGAGATCTATGCAGTCGCCCTCTCGCCCGACGGCCGCCGCGTGTTCGCCGGCGGCGCCACCGGCGGCAGCTGGGGCAACGGCTTTTCGATCTATGTGTTCGACGCGGACAAGAGCGTGCTCACGAGCCTCCTGCCCGGCCTGCCGGCGCCGGTCAGCGATCTCGCCGTCGCCCCCGACGGCACGCGGTTCGCGGCCGGCCTGATGCAGGGCGGCGTCCGGGTCTGGGACGCCACGAACGGCAAGTCGCTGTTCGAGGACCGGTCGATCGAGGGCCCGGTGCGCACGGTCTTGATCGACCGGCAGAACCGGCTCTATGCCGCCGCCGCGGACGGCAAGGTCCGGGTCTATGGCGCGGACGGCAAGAAGCTCGTCGAGGCACAGCCGGCCCCAGGCTTGAAGCCCTGGGGCTTGGCGCTCTCGCCCGATGGCGGGCTCCTGGGCGTTGCCTATGAGAATGCCGACAAGCAGGGCCGGCTGCGCGTCGACGTGCTGAACGCCCAGAGCCTGAAGCCTGTGTTCACGCCCGATACGACCGGCCTCAAGGGCTCGGGCCTGCTGGCGCTTGCCTGGGCCGCCGACGATCGCGGCGGCGTTCAGCTTCTGGCCGGCGGCTACGCCCGCAGCGACAAGGGCAGCGGCACCGGCAATGAGGCCGCCAACGTCTTGCGCCGCTGGAGCGACTTCGGACTGGGGCCTGCCGTCGACCTGCCGGCCGCGGGCGACACGATCCGGCACATTCTGGCCGTGCCCGGCGGCGGTGCCGTCTATGCGACCGAGGATCCGGGCTGGGGCCGCATCGGCGCGGATGGCAAGATTGCCCGCAAGCCGGAAGCGCCGCTTGTCGACCTGCGCCCGGCGCGCGGCGGCCGCTTCGCCGTCTCGGCCGACGGCCAGACGATCGAATTCTCGACCGGCAAAGGCACGCTCCAGTTCGATGCCGCGAACCGGCAATTGACCAAGGCCGCGGACAATGCTCCGGGCCTCGCCGGACCACGGCTCACGGCACCGGGGCTCGCCCCGAGCGGCTGGCAGGATTCGAACGCCCCGCGGCTTGGGCCGGCCGCGGTCGCGCTCGACAAGGCGGAGTTCGCCCGCGCCCTCACCATCCTGCCGGGCGACGAGCGCGTGCTGATCGGCACGGACACGCATCTGCGCCTGGTCGGGCGCGACGGCAAGCCGATCGCCGCGGTCGAGGTGCCGGCCGCCGTCTGGGCGGTCAGTGCGAGCGCCGACGGCAAGGTCGCGATCGCCGCCCTGCTCGACGGCACGGTTCGCTGGTACGGGCTCGAGGCCACTGCGCCGCTCACCGAGCGCGCGGCGCTCTTCATCCATGGCGACGGCGCACGCTGGATCCTGTTCACGCCCGAAGGCCTGTTCGACCATGCCGACCGCGGCGGCGACGATTTGATCGGCGTCCATCTGAACCGCGCCCACAATCAGCAGCCGGAATGGGTCAGCTCGTCCCAAGCCTATCGCACGCTCTATGCGCCGGCCGCGGTCCGCGCCCGGCTTGCCGGCGATCCCGGGCCGGCCCGCGCGCACCTGGCCGAACTCGGCGACATCCGCGGGCGCCTGGCCCGCCAGCCGACGGTCGAGGTCACCGGCGCCTGCGTGCCTGCCGCCGGCGGCTGCACGGCCGTCGCGTTCGGCGCGCGGCACGAGGCGGTGCTGCCGCCCGGCGCCGGCACGCTCCGGCTGCATCTGAAGCTGGGCGACCGCGGCCTCGGCGTGGGCGCCATCGATGCCTTCGTGAACGAGCGCAACGCCGGCCGCTTCCCATCGCCGCCCCTCGCCAGCAATGCCGGGACCGCCGATATCGACGTGCCGCTCGACCCCGGCCACGACATCGTCCAGATCCGCGCCTACGATGGCGGCAACAGCATCTTCGCCGAGACGCCGATCCTGGATTTCTCGAGCGCCGAGGAGGCGTCGGGCGACCAGCGCGGCACGCTCTACGTGCTGGCGATCGGCATCGATCGCTACGCGCTGCCGAACCTGGCGCTGCATTTCGCCGTGGCCGACGCGAAGACCTTCGCCGACAGCATCAAGCAGTCGTCCGCCCCGCTCTATAAGTCGGTCGATCTCACGCTCTTGACCGACCAGGAGGCGACCAGGGCCGGCATCCTTGCCGCGTTCGAGCGCCTGGCCCATCTGGTGCGCAGCCGCGATACGTTCCTGTTCTATGTCGCGAGCCATGGTGTCGCGAGCGACGATGCCCATCGTTTCCTGCTGGTGCCGCAGGACGTCGCCGACATCTCGTCCATGGGGGCACTGGCGCGCGGCGCCATCGACGAGACGACGCTCGTGACCGCGCTCTCGCGCATCCAGGCACACGATGCGCTCCTGTTCCTCGACACCTGCCATTCCGGCACGGTGACGGCCGACGACCTCGCGAACGTCGGCCACGAGAGCGGCCGCTATATCCTGGCGGCGTCGAGCTCGGTGCAGGAGGCGCTCGACAGCTATGACAACCGGAACGGCGTCTTCGTTTATGCGTTGAACGAAGCACTGCACGGCCGGGCCGGGCAGGACGCCGACGGCGACATCGGCGCGCTGGCGCTTGGGGAATATGTCTCCAAGCGCGTGGGCCAGCTGGCCCGGGAAAAGGGCCACGAGCAGGATGCCGAGTTCAAGGCGGCACAGAGCGAGCTCCGCTCCTTCCCGGTCGGCAAGATCCTGCATTGAGGGGAAGATACGGTATGACGAAGCGAGGCATCATCCTTCCGGCCACGATTCTTGCGCCCGCCTTGGCGGTACTGGTCTCCGGCGCCGCGCGCGCGTCGGATATCCCGCTCGACACCGGGCTCTGGGAGATGCAGGTGACGACGACCATCGCCGGCATCACGATCCCGCCGGCGATGCAGGAGAAGATGAAGAAGCTGGGCGTCAACCCGCCGGGCGGCACGCCGACGTCGAGCACCCGCCAGATGTGCGTGACCGATGAGACGCTCGCCCGGTTCGGCGAGCCGAACCAGGGCGGCAAATGCCGTCAGGAGAACGTCCAGCGCAGCGCCAAGGGCCTGTCGTTCGACCTCGTGTGCGAAAGCCCGCAGAACAACGGCCACGGCCATGTCGACGTGGTGTTCGACGACCGGACCCACGTCCATGGCACGGTGAAGATGTCGGGCGTCCGTACCGACAGCTCGGGCAACACCATCCCCCTGTCGGTTGACGCGACCCAGACCGGCCACTGGGTATCGACCGACTGCGGCTCGGTCAAGCCGATGAACTGACCCGCCGAACTGACCTCGTAACTGGCCGGTTACGGGCGCCCTTGCACCGGCGGCGGCTTGCGGTCACGGTGTCGGGACCATGACGAGCCTGCTCGACACACCGCCTGACGTCGCCTCCCCGGAGCCCGAGGCGCCGCAGCGCCATGCGGCGCAGCGCGGGCGCATCCTCGACGCGGCCCTCGCAGAGTTCGCCGAGCGAGGTTTCGCCGGCGCGCGGGTCGATGCGATCGCCGAGCGGTCCGGCATCAACAAGCGCCTCATCTATGCCTATGTCGGCAACAAGGAGGCGCTGTGGCTCGCCGTGCTCGAGCGGGTCTACGAGGAAATGCGCCTCAAGGAGCGCGCACTCGACCTGATGCGCCTCGAACCTGAGGACGGCATGGTGGCACTGGTGCGCTTCAATTTCCGCTACCACGCCGACCATCCGGAGTTCCTGGCGCTTCTGAACGACGAGAACCTGCAGCGCGGCCGGAACCTGCAGCGCTCGACCCGCGTGCGCGAGATGTATTCGCCGCTGCTGGCCATGCTCGGCGACCTGCTCGCGCGCGGCGAGGCCAAGGGCGTATTCCGCCCCGGCGTCGACCCGATGCAGCTCTATATCTCGATCGCGGCCTTGAGCTATTTCTACTGCTCCAACATCCACACGCTCTCCGCCATCTTCGGCCGCCCGCTCGCTGCCCCCGACGAGATGCGGACGCGCGAGCAGCATGTGGTGGCGGTGGTGATGGGCTATTTGCGGGCGGCGTGAGGCGCCGGGCACCTGACGATTTGGTGAGGGCCGGCAGCGGTCACGCCCCCATCATTTCGAACGCAGGGTGATCGAATGCGAGCGCCGCCAGCACGTCCCTGGCATCCAGGATCGCGCCGGGCGCGTGTGCCCCCACACTGCTGAACTTGCCCTCGAGCAGGCGCTCGGCCACCTCACAGACGAGCGGCGCCGAAAAGGCGTAGATGTCCCGTCCGCGCGCGGCGATACGGCGGCTCTCTCCAGCGCGCTTCACGACGGCATCGACCACGAAGCGCTGCGGCGAGCGTCCCGTCGCATCCGCCGGCTGCGGGGCCGGCGTCGCCGGATCGCGGATATCGCTGAGCGCGATGCGGCTCAGATAGGTGTGGAGCTCGGCCGTCTTCACATGCCGCGCGATCAGGATGATCTCGGAAAACGGCAGTTCGACCACGGCCTGACGGCCGAGCGGATCGCCGAACTCCCAATGCTTCTCGGCAGCAGGCAACGGGAGGGGCGCCAGTTGTCCGCCGGTGACCACCAGGCGCCGCGCAGTGTTCCGCTCGCCCGTGATGCGCGTGCCGCGCGTCGGATGCCAGCTGTCGAGACCGATCATGATCTCGATCGCCTCTGCGCTGTCCCAGTCGCCGAGCGCGGCCGTGACGAGCAGATCGGCGAAACCGCCGTAGAATCCCATGGCAGGCATGACAACGACGCCCGCATCGCGCGCGGCGGCATCGTAATTGTCGAGCACGGCCCGCGCACTCGGCTGCTCGGCAGTGACGTCGAGATAATGGATGCGGGCGCGCAACGCCGCGGACACCACGGCGCCCGCCGTGTCGAGAAAGGGGCCTGCGCAATTGATGACCGCCCAGGCGCCATCAAGCGCCCGATCAAGCGACGCCGCATCATCGACCGATGCCCGGCGGCAGACGATCCCCTGGTCGTGGAAGTTTGCGTCGAGTGCCGCCGCGTCGCGGCCAATTGCGATCGGCGCGATCCCGCGGCGCTGCAATTCCGCGACAACGAAGCGACCCGTGTGCCCCGTGGCACCGACGACCGCTACGGCCGGTCCGGTCGCTCGCCTGCTGTTCGTGCTCATTCTTGCCTCTCACGCTACAGACCTGTTTGTTCTATCGATACGTACAGGTCTGTAGCGTGTCAAGCATGGATGTGCTAAAGAGCCGATCGGGAGACACCAATGCCGAAGACCGCCGTGATTTCAGACGCTCACAGCACCGCCGACGTCCGGGCGCGAATTCTCGAAACCGCGAGCATGTTGTTCTACCGGCACGGCGTGCGGGCGGTCGGCGTCGATCTCGTCGTCGAGAAGGCCGGCGTGGCCAAGACGAGCCTCTACCGGCATTTCGGGACCAAGGACGATCTCGTCGCCGCTTTTCTCGAGCGCGAGGACGAGGATTTCTGGGGGACCTGGGATCGCGTCGCCGACCGGCATCGCGACGATGCCATGGCCGAACTGGGCGCTCACCTCCAATGGATCGGCGAACGGGTCGGGCGCACCAATTACCGCGGCTGTCCGCAGATCAACGTTGCCGCGGAATTCCCCGAGATCGACCATCCGGCGCGGAAGGTGGCCGCCGCCCACAAGCGCCAGATGCGCCTGCGGCTGAAAGCCATTGCGGAGCGACTGGGCGTCGCCCGCCCGGATGAACTTGCCGGCCAGCTTGCGGTACTCATCAACGGCGCTTTTGTGAGCTCACAGCTCTTCGAACCCGGCGAGTCGACGCCCCTGCTCCGCCGCGCGGCGCAGGCGCTGATCGAGGCAAGCCGCTACATCTAAGGGGTGACGCCATAGAAAGGACAGGAATTCACGCTAAGCTGACAAAACGAGAATTCAGGCTGCGATCGCATGAGGGCGCGCTAACCATAACAGCATAGCACCCGGTCGGAAGTGATCCCGAAGCCACAAAAACCACCATCTATCCTGATCTGGATGATGCGATTTTCCCGAACTCCAGCGTTGATAAGCATTTTTATGTATTCGCTATAAAAATCAAAATCATTCAGGTTGGAGTGAGCATAGATCACGTATGCTTGATGGACAGGTATCTTGAGATGGGCGAGCGCCTTCTCGATATCGCCATCTTCTCCATCCGACTTTTTTTCTTCGGTTGCAGCGCTCGTGCGCGAAGGCCTCAGTATGCCTCCTGGCGCATGGTGAACATAAGCTCTAGTTCCAAAATTGGTCCCGTCCACATAGATGACTGACGCGCAGCTATTCAGCGGCCCAGCGACAAGGGACTTATCGTCCCCGGCAGCCCTTCCGACGGCGTTGCCCTGCGCTACGAGTTGAAACCCGGTAGGAGGGAGTGGAAAGTCGACGGAGCTCATCGCGTTCTCTGCCAGATAAGCGACGAGGTCCTCGGGCGTTCTCCCGTGAACGACACCATTTGTTGGTCGTGTTACCGTCTCCATGCGGGTGGAGCCGTCTACCGTTCGAACCGTCTTCTGAAATGTTACCTGCTTCGGAGCCTGTATCGTATGCCCGCCGATCCTCTTCCACATGGCCGCCCTCGTCGAACAAATCGATGGTGCACGATGTCGATCGTCCGATGCAGATCATCATGCCGACCAGAGAAGCCTGACACAATCAGAGCGAGAATGCGGTGTGAATACGATCACCTAATTGTCTCTCGATAGCGCTTCCATGAACACCTTCGAGGACCTTCTTGCCCTTCCGCCAAGGAAATAGTCCGTGATCATCGCGCCATGATGGTGACGGCAAGCCTGCCACTGTGATCTGTCTCATCGAATATGCGCCGACGCTGATGACTTCGCGCCCGTCTCGATTAATCTGCGCCGGGTCGCCCCCAATTCGAGCCAGCCGCCGCCGCTGGTCTCATGGAATTTGAGCCGATGCGGTCCAGAATCTCGCGCCAGAATCTCGCGCCGGAGCGCAGTTGATCTCAAGCCGCTATACTTAGGCTAAGCTGTTTGTCTTGATATCCCGCAAGGTAGTCGATGGCTTCTCTCATGCAACGGCCGGCAACTCTCCGGGCTTCTCCGTCCGGCGCGATCATTCTGTCGAGCGAAGGCCACGGCTGGGCGGGCCTCCATTGCGAGTTGCGCCGGGTCGAGCCGGGACTCACAAGGGTCCCCGGCTCGGCCTGGCATCGGCTCGGCATCCATTTCGGGCCGGCGGTCAATGCCGATTGCCGCTGCGACGGGCAGAGGCACCGAAGGGTGCAGGCCCATGGCGATATCGACCTCGTGCCGGCCGGGCTCGACGGCGAATGGGCGGATGATCGCCCCTGCACCATCTTCCGTATCTCGCTGAGCCCGATGCTGCTGGCACGGGCGGCCGATGAATCCAGCCTCAACAGCGGTCGAGCGATTCTGGCGCCTCGCTTCCAGATGCGCGACGAGCGCATCGAGCATATCGCCTGGGCGCTCAAGGCGGAGTTGGAGGCGCCGGCGCCCTCCGGCCGCCTCTATGCGGAAAGCCTGGGGATCGCGCTTGCGGCGCGCCTCGCCGAGGGCGCCGGCGTGCGGCCGCTTGTCTCTTCCGGCGAGCTGACCCCGCGGCAGCGTCGGATCCTTGTCGAGTTCATCGAGAACAACCTCGACCGGGAACTCGGCCTTGCCGAGCTCGCAGCCGTGGCCGGGCTCAGTTTGACGCAGCTCAAGCTCCTGTTCCGGCAGACCATGGGTCAGCCGGTCCACGGCTATGTGATTGCGCGCCGGGTCGAGCGTGCGCGGGCCCTGCTCGCCGGCGGCCAGATGGCGATCGCCCAAGCGGCGCTGGCGGCGGGCTTCGCCCATCAGAGCCATCTGGCACATTGGATGAGACGCCTGTTGGGCGTGAGCCCGCGCGAACTCATCCGGCAGTCGCGATGAGCGGGCAGCCCGATTTTCCCGGCTGAATCTGCTCAAGATCGGGCCGCCTCTGCGCGACCGGCCCGCGGCTGCCAGGCATCCTCGTCCGGTATCATCAAGGGCGGAGAGACGAGGATGTACGTGATCTTAGGCGCAACGGGCAAGGCCGGGCGGGCCACAGTGGCGGCCCTTCGCGCGAATGGCGCCGCCGTCCGCGCCGTGGTGCGCGATCTCGCGCGCGCCGAGGGGCTCAGCGCACTAGGCTGCGAAATCGCCGTTGCCGATCTGAACGACCCGGCAGCACTCCGCGCGGCATTTGAAGGTGCCACGGCCGCGCAAATCATCTGCCCGGTCCCGTTCCGTGCCGATGACCCGGCAGCGGAGATGCGGCGGACCATCGACACGGTCGCAGGCGCGCTCGCCGCGGCCGCCGTCCCGACGGTGCTCGCCATCTCGGACTACGGCGCCGAGCTCGCCGCGGGCACGGGCGTCACGCTGGCGTTCCATCATATGGAGGTGCGGCTCAGCGCATTGCCGGCGTCGCTCACGTTTCTGCGCTCGGCCGAGCATATGCAGAACTGGGTCCGCGTCATTGCCGTCGCGGCCGAGACCGGCATCCTGCCGATGCTCCACCACCCGGTGACGAAGCGGTTCCCGACCATCTCGGCACCGGATCTGGGGCCGATCGCGGCGGCGTTGCTGACGACGCCGGCTGACGGCACCGGGGTCGATGGCGCAGGGCCGCGCATCATTCACGCCGAAGGCCCGCGCCGCTACACGGCCGAGGACGCGGCGGCAGCGCTCGGCCGAATCGTCGGCCGCCCGGTCGTGGCACGGGAGCTGCCGCGCGCCCAATGGATGGCGACGTTGGAGCGCGGCGGCCTCAGCCCTGGCTATGCCGCGCTCGTGAGCGAACTCTACGACGCACACAATGCCGGGCAGATCGACGCCGAAGCGGGGGTCGGCGAGCTTCGCCGCGGCACAACGGACCTCTCGGCCGTCTTCGCGGCACTCCTGTCGTCCCGCTAAGCCGGCCGCCGCGGGCGTTTCGTCAGCACGCATCTCACACCCGGCGCTTGTTGAGGGAGATGCGGACGAGCCCCTCCTCAACCGCGTCGACCGCGCTGACGGCAATGTGCTCAGCCATGAGGGTGCGGGCGTCTGCGGCCGAGACGAAGCCGCCTCCTACGTCACCGGCGCCACGATCGCGGTCGACGGCGGTTACACGGCGATTTAGCGCCCAACGCCGCTAGGACGGGGCGCTGATAGCTCGTCCCGGGCGTATCTGGAAAGGCGCTTAGCACCCATACCACGGCACCGCCGCCTCGCGACGGATGCCGGGCCTTGCCGCAATGCCAGGAATTTCGGCATCGCGCCCGGCTGAGGCCATGATAATCTCCCCCGGTTCCGGAAAGAATTCGTTCGGCCGCCGGTCGATCGCCTCCAAAGCTCGTTAGGCCAAGGCCTGAACAACGACCGGCCTGTCTAAAGGAAATATCCAAGCACCATTGTCGTCTTGCCCGACATAAGAGACAGATCATGCCGCAAGAGGGAAACACGTCGTCCAACGCCGTTCTGACGTCCCGCGGCCCCGGCGTCGGCGCCTTGGCTCAGGCAGCGGCCGATGACCAGGATCTCGATCTCAATCCGCTGCTGAAGGCCTTGCAGGCGATGCGCGTCGGCGATTTCTCCGTGCGCCTCGCGAGCGATCAGACCGGCCTTGCCGGCAAGGTCGCGGACACGTTCAACGAGATCGTCGCCGCCAACCAGCGGATGGCGCAGCAGCTGGAACTGGTCGGCCAGGTCGTCGGGCGCGACGGCAAGACACGGCAGCGCGTGAAATTCAGCATGATGCATGGCGCCTGGGGCGAGATGGAGGCGTCGATCAACACGCTGATCGACGATCTCTTGTGGCCGACGACCGCCGTCACCCGGGCGATCACCGCCGTAGCGCAGGGCGACCTGCTGCAAACGGTGCGGCTCGACGTGGACGGCCGGCCGCTCAAGGGCGAGTTCCTGCGCTCGGCGACGATCGTCAACACGATGATCAAGCAATTGAGCGTGTTCACGTCGGAAGTGACGCGCGTCGCGCGCGAGGTCGGCACCGACGGCAAGCTCGGCGGTCAGGCGCAGGTGCGCGAGGTGACCGGCGTCTGGAAGGACCTGACCGAGAGCGTCAATTCCATGGCGTCGAACCTGACCGACCAGGTGCGCAACATTGCGGACGTGACGATCGCCGTCGCGAACGGCGACCTGTCGAAGAAGATCACGGTCGACGTGCGCGGCGAGATCCTGCAGCTCAAGGAAGCCATCAACACGATGGTCGACCAGCTGCGATCCTTCGCCTCGGAAGTGACGCGCGTGGCCCGCGAGGTCGGCACCGAAGGGCGCCTGGGCGGCCAGGCGACGGTGCCCGGCGTCGCCGGCACCTGGAAGGATCTGACCGACAGCGTCAACGCCATGTGCGGCAACCTGACCGACCAGGTGCGCAACATCGCGCAGGTGACGACGGCGGTCGCGCGCGGCGATCTCTCGCGCAAGATCACGGTCGACGTGCGCGGCGAGATCCTGGAGCTCAAGGACACCATCAACACGATGGTCGACCAGCTGAACGCCTTTGCCTCGGAAGTGACGCGCGTGGCGCGCGAGGTCGGCACCGAAGGGCGCTTGGGCGGCCAGGCGACGGTGCCCGGCGTCGCCGGCACCTGGAAGGACCTGACCGACAGCGTCAACTTCATGGCGTCGAACCTGACCGCCCAGGTGCGCAATATCGCCGAGGTCGCGACCGCCATCGCCGGCGGCGATCTCTCGAAGAAGATCACGGTCAACGTCTCGGGCGAGATCCTGCAGCTCAAGGAGACCATCAATACGATGGTCGACCAGCTGAATGCCTTTGCCGGCGAGGTGACGCGCGTCGCGCGCGAGGTCGGCACCGACGGGCGCTTGGGCGGCCAGGCGAACGTGCTGGGCGTCGCCGGCACCTGGAAGGACTTGACCGAGAGCGTCAATTCCATGGCGTCGAACCTGACGGCCCAGGTGCGCAACATCGCCGAAGTGTCGACCGCGATCGCGAGCGGCGACCTCTCGAAGAAGATCACCGTCAACGTCTCGGGCGAGATCCTGCAGCTCAAAGACACCATCAACACGATGGTCGACCAGCTGAACGCCTTTGCCTCCGAAGTGACGCGCGTCGCGCGTGAGGTCGGCACCGAGGGCAAGCTTGGCGGCCAGGCCGAGGTCAAGGGTGTCGCCGGCACCTGGAAGGACCTGACCGACAGCGTCAATTCCATGGCCGGCAACCTGACCGGCCAGGTGCGCAACATCGCCGAGGTCGCGACCGCCGTGGCCCAGGGCGACCTGTCGAAAAAGATCACGGTCAACGTCTCGGGCGAGATCCTGCAGCTCAAGGAGACCATCAACACGATGGTCGACCAGCTGAACGCGTTCGCCGGCGAGGTGACCCGCGTCGCCCGCGAGGTCGGCACCGAGGGCAAATTGGGCGGCCAGGCCGAGGTCAAGGGCGTCGCCGGCACCTGGAAGGACCTGACCGACAGCGTCAATTCCATGGCCGGCAACCTGACCGGCCAGGTGCGCAACATCGCCGAAGTCGCGACCGCCATCGCGAACGGCGACCTGTCGCGCAAGATCACCGTCGACGTGCGCGGCGAGATCCTGCAGCTCAAGGAAACGCTCAACACGATGGTCGACCAGCTCAACCGCTTCGCGGGCGAGGTGACGCGCGTGGCGCGCGAGGTCGGCACCGAAGGGCGCTTGGGCGGCCAGGCGCAGGTTCCGGGTGTGGCCGGCACCTGGAAGGACCTGACCGACAGCGTCAACTCCATGGCCGGCAACCTGACGGCCCAGGTTCGCAACATCGCCGAGGTGACGACAGCGGTCGCGCGCGGCGACCTCTCACGCAAGATCACCGTCGACGTGAAGGGCGAGATCCTCGAGCTCAAGAACACCATCAACACGATGGTCGATCAGCTGAACGCCTTCGCCTCGGAAGTGACGCGCGTCGCCCGCGAGGTCGGCACCGAGGGCAAATTGGGCGGCCAGGCGGTGGTCCCGGGCGTCGCCGGCACCTGGGGCGACTTGACCGACAGCGTCAATTTCATGGCGTCGAACCTGACAGGCCAGGTGCGCAACATCGCCGAGGTCGCGACCGCCATCGCGAACGGCGACCTGTCGAAGAAGATCACGGTCGACGTGCGCGGCGAGATCCTGCTGCTCAAGGAAACCTTGAACACCATGGTCGAGCAGCTGCGCTCGTTCGCGGCCGAAGTGACGCGCGTCGCGCGCGAGGTCGGCACCGAGGGGCGGCTCGGCGGCCAGGCGGTGGTGCCCGGCGTCGGCGGCACCTGGAAGGATCTGACCGACAACGTCAACCTCCTGGCCGCGAACCTCACGACCCAGGTGCGCAACATCGCCGAGGTGACGACGGCGGTGGCCCGCGGCGATCTCTCGCGCAAGATCACGGTCGACGTGAAGGGCGAGATCCTCGAGCTCAAGAACACCATCAACACGATGGTGGACCAGCTGAACGCCTTTGCCTCCGAGGTGACGCGCGTCGCCCGCGAGGTTGGCACCGAGGGCAAGCTCGGCGGCCAAGCGGTGGTGCCCGGCGTCGCCGGCACCTGGAAGGACCTGACCGACACGGTCAACGTCATGGCCGCGAACCTGACGGAGCAGGTGCGCGGCATCGTCAAGGTCGTGACCGCGGTCGCCAACGGCGACCTGGAACAGAACCTGACGGTGAAGTCGATGGGCGAGGTGGCCGCCCTCGCCGAGACGATCAACAACATGACGAAGACGCTCGCGACCTTCGCCGATCAGGTAACGACGGTGGCGCGCGAGGTCGGCGTCGAAGGGCGCTTGGGCGGCCAGGCGAACGTGCCAGGTGCGGCCGGCACCTGGAAGGACCTGACCGGCAACGTCAACCTGCTGGCGGCAAATCTCACGACCCAGGTGCGCGCGATCGCCGAGGTCGCGACCGCCGTGACCAAGGGCGACCTGACGCGCTCGATCCAGGTCGACGCGCGCGGCGAGGTGGCCGAGCTCAAAGACAATCTCAACACCATGATCGACAATTTGCGGCTCACGACCGACCGCAATACCGATCAGGACTGGCTCAAGACCAACCTCGCCCGCTTCACCAACATGCTGCAGGGCCGGCGCGATCTCGCGACCGTGGCGCGCATGCTGCTGAGCGAGCTGGCGCTGCTGATCAACTCGCAGAACGGCGTGATCTATCTGGTCGAACCGGATGCGAGCCTCCGGCTGCTTGCCGCCTTCGCCGACGACGAGGCCGCGGGCCATCCCGAACGGCTGATGCCCGGGCACGGCCTGGTCGGGCAATGCGCGCAGACGACGCGGCGCATGCTCGTGACCGAGGTGCCGTCCGATGCGGTGCCGATCCATTCGGGCCTGTTCCGCGTGCAGCCGCGCAACATCATCATCCTGCCGGTGCTGTTCGAAGGGCAGGTCAAGGCGGTGATCGAGCTCGCCTCGGTCGGCAGCTTCACAGACCTGCAGATCTCGTTCCTGGAACAGCTCACCGCCAGCATCGGCATCGTGCTGAACAGCATCGAGGCGACGATGCAGACGGAGGGCCTGCTGAAGCAGTCCCAGCAGCTTGCGATCGAGCTGCAATCCCAGCAGGCCGAGCTACAGCAGACCAACGAGCAGCTCGAGCAGAAGGCCCAGCAGCTGGCCGAGCGCAACGTCGAGGTCGAGCGCAAGAACCAGGAAATCGAGCAAGCGCGGCGCGCAGTCGAGGAGAAGGCGGCCGAACTGGCGCTCACGTCCAAGTACAAGTCCGAGTTCCTGGCGAACATGTCCCACGAGCTCCGGACGCCGCTCAACAGCATCCTCATCCTGGGCCAGCAGCTGGGCGAGAACCCGGACGGCAACCTCACGCCGAAGCAGGTCGAGTTCTCCCGCACGATCCATAGTGCCGGCACCGACCTCCTGAACCTGATCAGCGACATCCTCGACCTGTCGAAGATCGAGTCCGGCACGGTCTCGGTCGACGCCGAGGAGATCCAGTTCCAGAACCTGGCCGATGTGATCAGCCGCCCGTTCCGCCATGAGGCGGACAATCGGCGCCTCTCGTTCGAGGTGCGGGTCGAGCACAACGCCGGCCGCAGCATCGTCACGGACTCGAAACGCCTGCAGCAGGTGCTGAAGAACCTGCTGTCGAACGCCTTCAAGTTCACCTCGCAAGGCGGCGTCAAATTCTCGATCTCGGCGGCGAAGAGCGGCTGGACGCCGGACCATCCGGTGCTGTCGACCGCCCCTCAGGTCGTGGCATTCGAGGTCGCCGATACCGGCATCGGCATCCCGCCCGAAAAGCAGAAGATGATCTTCGAGGCGTTCCAGCAGGCCGACGCGAGCACGAGCCGGAAATACGGCGGCACCGGCCTCGGCCTCGCCATCAGCCGCGAGCTCGCGAACCTCCTGGGCGGCGAGATCCAGCTCCGCAGCGTGATGGATGTCGGCAGCACCTTCACGCTCTACCTGCCGATCGCCTACGCCGGCGTCGCGGCAACGCTGCGCCAGCCGAGCGGGCAGCCGGTCCACGCGGCAACCCAACTCGCCGCAACCCAGCACCTGGTGACCCAGCAGGCGCTCAAGACCGTCGAGCGGGTGGTCGAGGGGGTCGAGGACGATCGCGCGACCCTCACGGCGGGCGACGCGGTGCTGCTGGTCGTCGAGGACGATCCTCATTACGCCCGGATCATCGTCGATCTGGCGCACGACGCGGGCCTCAAGGTCCTGGTTGCCATGACCGGCACCGAGGCGCTGGCACTCGCCCATGACTATCAGCCGACCGCCGTCTCGCTCGACGTCTTCCTGCCGGACATGCTCGGCTGGACGGTGCTGAGCCAGCTGAAGCAGAACGCCGCGACGCGGCATATCCCGGTCCAGATCGTGACCCTCGACGAAGACCGGCAGCACGGGCTCGCGCGCGGCGCCTTCTCGTTCGTGACCAAGCCCACGACGACCGAAGGCCTGGAAGCGGCACTGGCCCGGCTCAAGGAATATGCCAAGCCGCGCCGCAAGCGGCTGCTCATCATCGAGGACAGCCCGGCCGAGCAGCTCGGCATCAAGGAACTGCTCGGCCACGACGATGTCGAGATGGTCGGCGTCGAGACCGGCAAAGAGGCGCTCGCCATGCTGCGCATCGGCACGTGGGACTGCGTCGTGCTCGACCTCAAGCTGCCGGACATGAGCGGCTTCGACCTGCTGGACGAGATCCGCGACGATCCGGAGCTGTCGCTCGTGCCGATCGTCGTGTTCACCGGCCGGGAACTCTCGCCGGAAGAGGATGCGCGGCTGCACACCATGGCGCGCAGCGTCGTGGTCAAGGGCGTCGAATCGCCCGAGCGCCTGCTGGACGAGACGGCGCTGTTCCTGCATCGGGTCGTGGCCGACCTGCCGCTGGAGAAGCAGCGCATGATCGAGCAGCTGCACAGCTCCGACGAGGACCTGGTTGGCCAGACAGTCCTGCTGGTCGACGACGACGCGCGCAACATCTTCGCGCTATCGAGCGTGCTGGAGCGGCGCGGCATCAACGTGCTGGCGGCGACCACCGGGCGCGAGGCGATCCACCTGGTCGAGACCACGCCTGATCTTGCGATCGTGCTGATGGATATCATGATGCCTGAGATGGACGGGTATCAGACCATGCAGGTCATCCGGTCGAACCCGGTCTTCCGGCGCCTGCCGATCATCGCGCTGACGGCCAAGGCGATGAAGGGCGACCGGGAAAAATGCCTCGAAGCGGGCGCCTCGGATTACCTGGCGAAGCCGGTCAACACCGAACAATTGCTTTCGGCTCTGCGGATGTGGCTGCACCGTTAGGAAAGACACCGCCTTGGAAGCACGTGAGAAGCTGAATATTCTGCTGGTCGACGACCAGCCCGCCAAGCTCCTGAGCTACGAATCCGTGCTCGAGGAGCTGGGCCAGAACCTGATCAAGGCGAATTCGGCGCGCGATGCGCTCGAAATGCTGATCCGTCATCAGATCGCAGTCATCCTGATCGACGTGTGCATGCCGGAGCTGGACGGGTTCGAGCTGGCGCGCATGATCCGCGAGCATCCGCGCTACCAGACCACGGCGATCATCTTCGTCTCGGCCGTGCAGGTGACGGACCTTGACCTGATGCGCGGCTATGAGGAGGGCGCCGTCGATTATGTTCCGGTCCCGGTAGCACCCAGCCTGCTGCGCGCGAAGGTGCGGGTCTTTCTCGATCTATTCCGCAAGACCCATGAGCTCGAACAGTTCAACGCGGCGCTGGAAGCCCGCGTCGCGGAGCGGACCTTGCAGCTCGCCGATGCAAACGCGGCACTCGAGCACCAGAACGGGGAGCTCGAGCGGCGCGTCGAGGAGCGGACGCGCGCGCACGAAGCCTCGTTGAGCGCCATGCATCAGATGCAGAAGCTCGAAAGCCTCGGCCAGCTGACCGGCGGCATCGCCCACGACTTCAACAATCTGCTGATGGCGATCCTCGGCCATCTCGAGGTGCTGGAGAAACGCCTGGGCGAGGATCAGCGCAGCCGCAGCCTGCTCGAGGGCGCGGTGCGCGCGGCCGAGCATGGCGCCAACCTGACGAAGCGCATGCTGGCGTTCGCCCGCCGGCAGGAGCTGAAATCCGAAAGGCTCGACGTCGTCCGCCTGATCCTCGGCATGACCGAGATGCTGTCCCGCTCGCTCGGGCCGTCGTGCCAGCTCGTGACCGAGCTCCCCGACAGCCTGCCAGCGATCCATACCGATCCCAATCAGCTCGAGCTCGCTCTGCTGAACCTGGTCCTCAACGCCCGCGACGCGATGGCGACCGCCGGTCAGGTCGTGATCGCCGCCGAGCGCCAACAGGCGGTCGACCCGCAGGCCGCCACCGGTCAAGCCCGGCCGTATGTCTCGATCTCGGTCGTCGATCGCGGCCTCGGCATGGACGAGGCCACCTTGAAACGCGCAACCGAACCTTTCTTCACCACGAAGGAGCTCGGCAAGGGCACGGGGCTTGGCCTTTCCATGGTGCACGGCCTGATGATGCAGTCCGGCGGCTTCCTCAAGATCGCCAGCCAGCCGGGCGAGGGCACCACCGTGTCGCTGTTCTTCCCGGAACAGCAGGCGGACACCGGCCCCGCGGTCGCCCCGGCGGCGACATCACCGCCAACCGGCGTCGCGATGTACAAGGTTCTGGTCGTCGAGGACGACGAATTGGTGAGCGATGCCGTCGCCGCCATGCTGGAAGACCTCGGTCACGCCGCCTTCTGCGCCAAGTCGGCCAGCGACGCGCTGTCGCTGCTCACGGCGGGCCTCGCGATCGACTGCGTCATCAGCGACCACGCGATGCCGGGAATGACCGGTCTCGAGCTCGCGGCCGAGCTCCGCCGGCGCTGGCCCGACCTGCCCATCATCGTCGCCACCGGCTACGCCGATGCGCTGAACCACGAAGGCGCCTCGATCTCATTCCTGTCCAAGCCCTACCGTCAGCAGGCGTTGGCGGATCTGCTCGTGAAATTGCTGGCAGCGAAGCCGGCCATGCGCCTCTAAGGAAACGACCGACGGCTTGCTTCGCCGGCGTGGGCGAGGCCTCCTGCGCCGAGGCCCGCCTGCGACGGTTTCAGGGTTTTCTCAGCGACCTTGCTGCGCGTAGCGCGCCCGCCGGGCAAAGGCCAGGAGCCCGATCAAACCGGCGGCCAGAACCGTGACCGACGCGGGTTCGGGGACGGAAGTGGGGCCCGACACCAGTTCCACGAACGGCGACACGCCCGCATAGTCGCCCGTCGTCGGCGCGTTGTAATTGTTGAAGTTGGCGTTCCGGCTGATCTCCGTCACGCCGTCTTGCGTGTAATTGCCGGGCACATACTTGCCGGTGATCGACCCGCTCGCCCCCAGGATGCCCACATCGTACGTGCGGCCGGCCAGGAACGTGAAATCGATCGGATCCGAATAGATGAAGGTTTGAGCCGAATTTTGAGCGAAGCTCTTGGTATCGCTCAGCAGCAGGCTTTCCGCCCCGCCGGACACGCCGCTCGAGAAAATCAGAAACTTGATGTTCTGCGCATTGTCGACGCTCGTATAGACGCCAAGTTCAGACACCGTGACGTTCTGGCTGAACTGCAAGACGGCGGCGTAATTGAAGCTCGACGGCCTCGTCTCGGTATAGGCGAAACCGCCGGCCAGCGAAGAATTGAAAATCACGTCCGCTTTGGCGTTCGCGGTCGACATCGCGAGGATGGCGCCCAGGGCCAAAAGAAGTTTCTTCATCATCGTCCCCATCATTTATGACGGAACCATTGTCAGCAAACAGCGTGCCAATTTCAAATTTTGGCTTAAAGCCTGAACAATTCAATTTCTCGCCAAGCAGATTTGTCAAAACTAACGACACATTAATAAAATTTATCTTAATTGCTCTCAATATTGGTTACTCAACCGTAAACACAGATATTGCCGATAAAATGCGCGACCTGCACTAGAGTCTCATCTCCCCGGTGAATTTTATTTCGCACACAGCCGAAATCTGGGCGCAACGCGCACCAAGTCCCGGCTGGGTGCCGGCCGATGAGCCCCCTCACCCGCTTGACTCCGCCCCGCCTCCGCCCGAAAGTAACCAACTAGTTACTTTATCGTCCGGCACCAACGCCGGCGGCTCGACACGAAGGGGAGGACGCCATGGCGGAACGGCGGATCGGCATCGTGATGAACGGCATCACGGGCCGCATGGGCACGAACCAGCATCTGATCCGCTCGATCGCGGCGATCCGCGCCGACGGCGGCTTGAAGCTCAAGTCGGGCGACATGCTGATGCCCGACCCGATCCTGGTCGGCCGCAACGCCGCGAAGCTCGAGGCGCTCGCCCGTGCCCATGGCATCCCGCGCTGGACGACCGACCTCGATGCGGCGCTGGCCGACCCCAAGGACGAGATCTTCTTCGACGCGGCCACGACCCAGCTGCGCGCGGGCCTGCTGCAGCGGGCGATCGAGGCCGGCCGCCATGTCTATTGCGAGAAGCCGATCGCCGACAACCTGGCGGACGCCGTCGCCGTCGCGCGCCTCGCCAAAGAGCGCGGCATCAAGCATGGCGTGGTGCAGGACAAGCTGTTCCTGCCCGGCCTGCGCAAGCTCAAGCTGGTGATCGACAGCGGCTTCCTCGGCCGCATCCTCTCGGTCCGCGGCGAGTTCGGCTATTGGGTGTTCGAGGGCGACTGGCAGCCGGCGCAGCGGCCGTCGTGGAACTACAAGGCGGCTGAGGGCGGCGGCATCATCCTCGACATGCTGTGCCACTGGCGCTACGTGCTCGACAATACGTTCGGCGCGGTGAAATCGGTCTCGTGCCTGGGCGCCACCCATATCCCTGAGCGGGTCGACGAACAGGGCCGGACCTATCAGGCCGACGCGGACGACGCTGCCTATGCCACGTTCCAGCTTGATGGCGGCATCGTGGCGCAGATCAATTCCTCCTGGTGCACGCGCGTGCGGCGCGACGACCTCGTGACCTTCCATGTCGACGGCACCCTGGGCTCGGCCGTCGCCGGCCTGCAGAAGTGCCGGACCCAGTCGCGCGTCAACACGCCGAAGCCGGTGTGGAACCCGGACATCGTCCAGCCGATCGATTTCTTCGACGCCTGGGAGGAAGTGCCGGACAACATCCCCTACCCGAACGGTTTCCGCGCGCAGTGGGAGCTGTTCCTGCGCCATGTCGCGGGCGAGGTCGCCGACTTCCCGTGGGACCTCGCGGCCGGCGCCAAGGGCGTGCAGTTGGCCGAAGCCGGGCTCCAGTCCTGGCGCGAGCGGCGCTGGATCGACCTCGAGGCGCTGGAGATCTGAGCCATGCCGAGCATCCACCTGCCCCGGCCCGACCGCACGGTCGAAAATTACCAGACCCGGCCGCCACGCGCCTTCCCGGCCGCCACGCCGCCGTTTTCGCGCATCGCGTTTTCCGCCGCCCACGTCGTGGCCGATCCGCTGGCCGAGCATGATCCCTGGGGCGCGCCGGCGATCGACTGGGACCGCACCATCGCCTATCGCCGCCATCTCTGGTCCTTGGGGCTCGGCGTCGCCGAAGCCATGGATACGGCGCAGCGCGGCATGGGGCTCGACTGGCCGGCCAGCCTCGAGTTGATCGGCCGCGCGCTCGACGCTGCCCGCGACGTGCCGGGTGCCTTGATCGCGTCCGGCGCCGGCACAGACCATCTGACGCCCGGGCCGGACGTCACGATCGATGACGTGATCGCTGCCTACGAGACGCAATGCGCCGCGGTCGAGAAACTCAACGGCCGGATCATCCTGATGGCATCACGCGCGCTGGCATCGGCGGCCCGCGGACCTGACGACTATATGCGCGTCTATGACCGCATCCTCGGCCAGGTGCGGGCCCCGGTCATCATCCATTGGCTGGGCGAGATGTTCGACCCGGCGCTCGCGGGCTATTGGGGGGCGGCCGACCATAGAGACGCCATGGCGACCTGCCTCGACGTGATCGCAGCCCACTCGGCCAAGATCGACGGCATCAAGATCTCGCTCCTGGACAAGGACAAGGAGATCACCATGCGTCGGCGCCTGCCCGCCGGCGTGCGCATGTATACCGGCGACGACTTCAACTATGCAGAGCTCATCGCCGGCGACGATCAGGGCCATTCGGATGCGCTCTTGGGCATCTTCGACGCCATCGCGCCAGCCGCGGCCGCGGCGCTCGGCAACCTCTCGCGCGGCAATGAGGCGCAATTCCACGAGATCCTGGCGCCGACCGTACCGCTGTCGCGCCACATCTTCCGGGCGCCGACCCGCTTTTATAAGACCGGCGTCGTGTTCATGGCCTACCTCAACGGCCACCAGGACCATTTCGCCATGGTCGGGGGCCAGCAGTCGGCCCGGAGCGCTCTGCACCTGGCCGAACTGTTCCGCCTGGCCGACCAGGCGGGCCTGCTCGCCGACCCGGATGAGGCCTGCCGGCGCATGGCCATGGTCATGGCGCTCCACGGAGTCCGGTGATGGCCGACCTTTCGCGCCTGTCGCTCAACACGATCACGGTCCGGGAACAGTGGACGCTCGCCCAATGCATCGAGGGCTGCGCGCGCCACGGCATTCCTGGCATCTCGCCCTGGCGCGACAAGCTCGCGGCCTATGGGCTGGAGCGGGCCACCCGTCACATCCGCGACGCGGGCCTCCACGTCTCGGGCCTGTGCCGCGGCGGCATGTTCACCCTGCCGAATGCGATCGAGGACAATAAACGGGCGATCGACGAGGCGGCAGCGCTTGGTGCGGATTGCCTGGTCATGGTGGTAGGCGGGCTCTTGCCGGGCTCAAAAGACCTGGCCCGCGCCCGCGGCATGGTTGCCGACGGGCTTGCCGCCGTCCTGCCCCATGCGCGCGCAGCCGGCGTCAAGCTGGCGCTCGAACCGCTCCACCCCATGACCTGCGCCGACCGCGCCGTGCTCTCGACCACGGCCCAGGCGCTCGACCTGGCCGATGCGCTGGGCGACGGCGTCGGCGTGGCGCTCGACGTCTATCATATCTGGTGGGACCCGGAGATCGCGCGCAGCATCGCGCGCGCCGGATCGCGCATCCTGGGCTTCCATGTCTCAGACTGGCTGGTGCCGACGCGCGACACAGCGCTCGATCGCGGCATGATGGGCGACGGGGTCATCGACATCCCGGACCTGCGCGCCCAGGTCGAGGCGGCGGGCTATCACGGCCTGATCGAGGTCGAGATCATGTCCGAGCGCGACTGGTGGCGGCGCGATCCGGACGAGGTCCTGGGCGTGATGAAGGAGCGCTTCACGAGCGCCGTTTGATTTGCGGGAGCTGGTGACGGTATACTCCTTCGGCGCCGAACTAATTTCGACCTGTGTCATGATCGATCCCGCCACAAAGACCACCGTCGATTATCCGCTCGCCTACAGCATCGGCGCCGCGTTGCGCGCGACCCAGCGCCAGTTCGCCCAGGAACTGCAGGACCGTCTCGCGCCCTACGACATCCCGATGGGCATGTGGTACTTCTTTCGCGCGCTCTGGGAGGAAGACGGGCTTACCCAGCGACAGCTGAGCCAGCGCGTCGGCGCCACGGAGCAGACGACGGTCGAGCAGCTCCGGAACATGGAGCAGCGCGGCTATATCGAGCGGCGCCGCTCGGCCGACGACCGGCGCAAGATCCATGTCCATCTGACCGAGACCGGCCGCAACCTCAAGAATCGCCTGCTGCCGTTCGCCATCGAGGCGAACCGGGCGGCGCTCGATGGCCTGAGCGACGGCGAGATCGGCTTCCTGCGCCTGGTGCTCGACCGCATCCGCGGCAATCTGGCGCGCTGCCAGGCCGAACGGCGCGGCGGCGAACGGCTTGACATTGACGATGCCGGACAAGAAGCTTCGGTAGCGAAGTAATATCGGGCCGTCACGCCCGGCTCGAAGGGCTGCTCTCATGAACGAAATCCCGCTCACGCTCGCCATCAGCCGCTACGACCATGTCGAGGACCTGACCGCCGGGCGGGTGGTGCCGGAGGGCATCCGGCTCACCGCCTTGAGCCTGCCGATCGAAGAAATCTTCTTCCGCTTCCTGAAGCACCGCGAATGGGACGTGTCGGAACTGTCCTTCGCGAAATACGCCTCGCTGATCTCCCAGGGCGACCGCTCGCTGACCGCGATCCCAGTGTTCCCGTCGCGCATCTTCCGGCATTCGTCGGTCTATGTCCGGCGCGACGGGCCGGTGCAGAGCCCGACGGACCTGGCCGGCAAGCGCATCGGCATCCCGGAATGGGCGCAGACCGCCGCAGTCTATTCGCGCGGCTTCCTCAAGCATCAGTACGGCGTCGATCTCAAGAGCATCGACTGGATCCAGGCCGGCGTGAACGAACCGGGCCGCGGCGAAAAGGTCAAGCTCGACCTGCCTGAGGGCATTCGGCTGACGCCGGCGCCGACCAAAAGCCTCAGCCAAATGCTGGTGGAAGGCGAGGTCGACGCGGTGCTGACCGCCCACGCGCCCGACTGTTTCGAGCACGGCCATCCAAACGTGCGCCGGCTGTTCGAGGACTATATGGCGGTCGAGGCGGACTATTACCGCACGACCGGTATCTTCCCGATCATGCATGTGGTGGCACTGAAGCGCGATGTGGTCGACACCAATCCCTGGGTCGCGATGAGCCTCTTGAAGGCGTTCGAGGAGGCGAAGCGTCGGAGCGTCGCCCGCGCGCTCGAGGTGACGGCGCCGCGCTTCCCGATCCCCTGGTGCTTCGAGCATGCCAGGCGCGCCCAGGACCTGTTCGGCGAAGACCATTGGCCCTACGGCGTCGACGCCAACCGCACGACGCTGGAGGCGTTCCTGAAATACGCCCACGAGCAGGGCGTGTGCCATCGTCTGCTGACACCCGAGGACTTGTTCCCGAGCCAAGTGCTTTCCCGCTTCCGCATCTGAGGAGCAGCCCGCCCATGGATCTCGCCGCCACGATCGAGGAACTGGTCGCCGCCAACCATATCCTGTTCCACGAGGGCGTCGTCGACGGCTTCGGCCATGTGAGCGCCCGCCATCCGGGCCGGGCCGATCGGTTCCTGCTCGCGCGCAGCATGGCGCCGGCCCAGGTGCAGGCGGCCGACATCCTGGAATTCGATCTGGGCGGCACGCTGGTCGACCCGAACGGCCCGCGCCCCTATCTCGAGCGCTTCATCCATGGCGAGATCTATCGGGCGCGGCCGGACGTGATGGCGGTCGTCCACAGCCACTCGCCGGCGGTGGTGCCGTTCGGCGTGGTGCCGGAGGCGCCGCTCCGCCCGATCTGCCACATGAGCGGCTTCCTGGCCGAGGCCGTACCCGTGTTCGAGATCCGCGATACGGCCGGCCCGGCGACCGACATGCTGATTCGCACACCGGCGCTGGGTGTCGCACTCGCCGAACGGCTGGGGCCTGCCGCCGTCGTGCTGATGCGCGGCCACGGCTCGACAGTCGTCGGCAATACCATCCGCCAGGCTGTGTTCCGCGCGGTCTATACCGAGGTGAACGCCCGGCTCCAGGCCGACGCCCTTCGGCTGGGCCCGCCCGTGTTCCTGACTGCCGAAGAAGCGGCGGCCGCGTCGGCGACCAACGACGGCCAGATCGATCGCGCCTGGAACCTGTGGCGCGAGGCTGCCGCCCGCCCCTGACGGCCAATCCTAGCCGGCGGCGCGAAGACCATCGATGCGCTCAACGAAAACTTGCGCGCCCTCCCCCCGAGTCGTATCGTCAATAGATCCATCGCATCACGCATCTGGAAGGGCCCGACCCATGACGGCTCGAAAGATCATGCTCATCCGCCACGCCGAGAAACCGACCGACGCGGCTCAAGGCGTTTCCGCGGCCGGCCAGCAGGATCCGGAAGAATTGATCGTCCGGGGCTGGCAGCGATCGGGCGCGCTCGCCCGCTTCTTCGCCCCGCTCAGCGGCACGCCGCTCGACCCGAAGCTCGCGCAACCGCAGGCGATCTACGCCTCGAAGGTGGCAAAGCACAGCAACAGCTGGCGCCCGCAGCACACGGTGCTGGAGCTCTCGACGCTCATCAACGTGCCGCTGTCGACCAATTTCACCAAGGGCGATGAAAAGGACCTCGCCCCCAAGCTCGCCGGCCTCACGATCCCGGTCCTCGTGGCGTGGGAGCACCAGGACATTCCGACGATCGTCAACGACATCGTCGGCAACAACACGCTCTGCCCGCAGAGCTGGCCGGGCACCCGGTTCGACGTGGTCTGGGTGCTGGACCGCGCGGACGACACGTCGGCCTGGAAATTCCACCAGGTGCCCCAGATGCTGCTCTCGGGCGACAGCCCGGACCCGATTCCTTTCTAGTCGGGCGCCAGTCAAGTCCTTCTCCGCCCTTCAGGGGGAAAAGGATTTAGGATGAGGTGGCTGCGCCGCGCAAGGCGTTGATAGTGAAGTGCTCCCCACCTCACCCCGGCCCTCTCCGCCCCAATGGGGCAGAGAGGGAGATAACGGACCGGTGGCTGCGTGACCGTAAGCGCGCCTCCATCACCCTCTAAAAGCCAGCCAGCACGAGCTTGCCGATCGTGGTGCCGCTTTCGATCTGCGCGTGCGCCCGGCGCAGGTTGTCGGCATTGATCGGGCCCAGCGTTTCGTTCAGTGTCGTGCGCAGCACGCCCGCGTCGACGAGATCGGCCACCTCGTTCAAGAGCCGGCCCTGGGCCGCCATGTCCGGGGTCTGGAACACCGGGCGCGTGAACATGAACTCCCAATGCACCGACGCGCTCTTGCGCTTGAACGGCGCCACGTCGAGCACCTTCGGGTCATCGATCAGCACGAAATGGCCTTGCGGCGCCAGCGCGTCGGTGATGGCCGGCAGATGCCGGTCGGTGGCGGTCAGGCCGGCAATATAGGGCACCGCGGGCAGCCCGATCGCCTTCAGACCTTCGGTAAGCGGCTGGCGATGGTCGATGACGTGATGGGCGCCCATGACCTTCACCCACTCGACCGTCTCCGGCCGCGAGGCGGTGGCGATGACCGTGAGACCGGTCAGGCGCCGGGCGAGCTGGATCAGGATCGAGCCCACGCCGCCAGCGCCGCCGATGATCAGGATGGCGCCCTCCTGGGTCTTGACGCCGTAGGGCACGCCCAAGCGATCGAACAGCAGTTCCCAGGCGGTGATCGCGGTGAGCGGCAGTGCTGCCGCCTCGGTGAAGGAGAGCGACGTAGGCTTGCGCCCGACGATGCGCTCGTCCACCGCATGCAGCTCGCTGTTGGCACCCGGGCGGTCGATGGCCCCGGCATAGAACACCTGGTCGCCTGGCTTGAACGCAGTCACGGCGCTGCCGACCGCCTCGACCGTGCCGGTGGCGTCCCAGCCCAGCACCTTCGCCTCGCCCTCGGCCGGAGCCATGTTCGCCCGCACCTTGACGTCGACCGGATTGACCGAGACGGCCGCGACCCGCACCAGCAGGTCGCGTGGCCGCAGCACTGGCGTCGGCAGCGTGAGGTCGACGAGCGCCTCTTCCGCCGCGATCGGCAGGGGTGCCAGGTATCCGATGGCTTTCATGACCCGTCTCCCATGACCTGTCTCCTCGTGTCGTCGGTGACGAGAAGGTGGGCGATCGGCCACCAGAACAAAAATGAATAAATCTAATTCATTTCAGTAGCGATGCAGATCGATCACCCTTGAAGCCTCAGACCGTCGCGATCGGCGTTACGGGCGAGCCGACGGCGCCCGGCAGGCGGAGCGGCGGCGCGGTCAGGAGGAAGCGCGAGCGCTTGTGCTCACGGAGCCAGGTCGCGAGCGGCGTCAGGTGCCAGAGCTCGCCCAGGTGGATGCCGTTCTTGAACAGGCAATGCTCATGCAGCGGCAGGGTCGAGCAGCAATGGTCGGCGCCGGGCGTCGCCGGATGGCCCTCGACCGCGTAATTGTCGGCAATGAGCACGGCAACGCCGCTCGCGGTGATCCAGTCGAGCAGCTTCGGGTCGCGGCCTTCGAGCACGGCGCAGGCGCCGTGCAGCACCTCGGGATCGGGCTTGCCGCCCATGTCGAGCACGCGCTCGGCGAAACCGGTGTGGAAGCAGACCATGTCGCCCGGCTCGACCGTGACTTGGTCGGCCGCCATGACGGCCATGAGATCGTCGTAGCCGACGCGGCGGCGCGCGTCGCCGAAATGAGCGCGCAGGTCGATCATCACGCCGCGGCCCTGGACACCGTGCGCCGCCATGCGCTCGATCCCGAGAGCATGGGCCGCCGACGTGCTTTTGGCGCTCATGGCGCTCGTGACGCCCGCATCTGCCGGGTCGCTCGGGCCGACGATGTCGGTGCCGGCGCGGAAGCCGTTGTAGAACACGCGCTCCGCGATACCGTCGCCGTCCGCGTCGAACTGGCTGCCGACATGGGCGAGGCTGTCCCACTGCGTCGAATATTGCAGGTGCAGGACGGCGAGATCGTCGTTGAACACGTCCGGTCGCTCGGCGTCGGCGCCGGTGAGCGTGCAGTTGAAGTTGGGCTTGCCGTCGCGCACCGTCGGCCGCAGCACTGGCGGATGACGGCGCGGGTTGAGCCCGTTGCCGCCCGGATAGTCGAGCGGCAGGCTGAGACAGAAGGTCAGGCCCTCCCGGGCCTCGGCCAGCCCCTCCCTGACCTTCTCGCGGGTGATGAGATTGAGCCGGCCCCATTGGTCGTCGGGCCCGAAATCGCCCCAGTTCGAGCCTTCCGGCCGATGTCGCCAGCGCGGATTCGTCATCGACGCGTCCTCCCTCCGAGATTGGGTGATGATGCGGCCCGGGCTCGGTGCCCTCGGGCCGCGCCCGCCGCGAACGCCGACGGTTGCGGCAGGCGGGTTTCCAGAGGGATGATCACCCGGAGAGCCCCCTCTCCTGCAAGGAAATGATGATGGCCTCCCCCGCGACAGTTCAGCACCCGACAGTTCGGCACCTCACCCCCGACGCCTTCGCCGCCGACGGCCTGCGACGCTTCTTCGAATATCGCGACCTCGGCATCGGCGCCGCCACGGATGGCCGCTTCCATGCCCATGTCATCCGGGCGCGCGAAGGCTATGAGGCGCGCCCGGAATGGCACTTCCGCGAGCTCGACTTCCAGATGGTCTATGTGCTGAAGGGCTGGGTGCGCTTCGAGTACGAAGGGACCGGCGAGGTGTTGCTCGAGGCCGGCTCGTGCGTCTATCAGCCGCCCGGCATCCGGCATCGCGAGCTTGCCCATTCCGCCGATGTCGAGATGCTGGAAATCACCTCGCCCGCGGAATTCGCGACGAAGGTCGTGGGCTGACGCCGAAGCGAGGACGATCGCACTGAAACGGCCCGAAAGCGGCCCGGACAACCGTCAGACGGCTGCCCGGGCACGTTTCAGGATCCGCGGGAATATGGCTTTCGTAAAACCGTAATAGCGCAGGTGCGGGGTAGAATATTTCGTCTACTATCTAGCACGTTGAATAACTACGACTAACGCTTACCTACTTAGCAATAAGCGGGCCAACTGCGAAAACCATTGAGAATCAATTAAAAATGAATCAGCGGTCGGCGGCGACTGTAAGCCTGCCCGACATGGCCGGCCTCCACCCCCGCGGCAATGATGGGTCGCACGACGATCAATGCCCTGAAATGCCTGCGAATCCCTGAGCGCCGCGACGCCGGACCGGGCTTGTAAAGAATCCTGACGTGGGATCGGCGAGAGGCCGGGAAAGAACAAGCCCGGCAAGCTTATGCGCTTGCGGGGGCTTCGATGGATCCCATCGCATCGGTTGCGTCCCGTCGGCGACGCGATCGCGCGTGCCGCGCCCTCGCAGCCCCCAGCGCCGAAAACCGGGGCGTCGAAAGCCGGGGCATTGAAGAAATGCGACGTTCCTCCCCTGCGTGGGTTTACCCTTTGTGAGGGAGGAGGCGATGCTCCAGGTGCCGACCATGACATCGCTCGAAGAATGGGCGCGAACCGTCGTCGTCTGGGCGGGCGAGCGCGTCTTCAGCCTGAACAGCCTGGCGCAACTCGGCGTCTCGGTCCTGGCCGCCCTCATCGCCTGGTGGCTCGGCCCGCGGCTCGGGCGTGCCCTTCAGGCGTATGGCGAACGGTTCACCGCCTGGGTGGCCGTGCAACTCCTGATCGCGGCTGGTGCGGCCGTGCCGGGCGTGCTCTTTCTCTTCCTGCTGCAGTTGGGCGTGCTCGGCTTCGATCACGCAGACTATCCGAGCCACCTCCTGCGCCTGGTGTTCGGCCTCACCTTGGCCTGGGTGGCAATCCACTTCAGCTCGAGCTTCGTGCGCGATCGCAAGCTCGCCCAGCTCATCGCCTTCGGCGCCTTTCTGATCGCTGCCTTGAACATCGCCGGCCTCATCGGTCCGACCATGGCATTGCTCGACGCCATGGCGGTGACGATCGGGACGTTGCGCCTCAGCCTCCTCCTCCTGCTCCGCGGCACCCTCGTCCTGGTCGTGCTGGTCTGGCTGGCGAACCTCGCGGCGCGGCTCGCCGAGCAGCGGCTTCGGCTGTTGCCGCGGCTGACGCCGGCGATGCAGGTGCTGATCGCGAAGCTCATCAAGGTGACCCTCCTGACGCTCGCCGTCGTGCTGGCGCTGGGCGCGGTCGGTATTGACCTCACCGCCTTCGCCGTGTTCTCCGGTGCGATCGGCGTCGGGCTCGGCTTCGGTCTGCAGAAGGTCGTCTCCAACCTGATCAGCGGCGTCATCCTGCTGATCGACAGCTCGATCAAGCCGGGCGACGTGATCGAGGTCGGCAACTCATATGGCTGGATCACCCGGCTCAACGCCCGCTATGTCTCAGTCATAACCCGCGACGGCACCGAATTCCTGATCCCGAACGAGGATCTGATCACGCAGCGGGTTATCAACTGGTCTTATTCAAGTGATGCCGTGCGCCTGCACGTAACGGTCCCGATCCCCTACGACGCGGACGTGCGGCTCGGAATGGAGCTCTGCCTGGAAGCAGCGCGCTGCGCTGCCCGCGTGCTCGAAGAGCCGACACCCAACTGCCTCCTGACGGCGTTCGGCGAAAACGCGATCGAACTCGAGCTGCGCTTCTGGATCAGCGATCCGCGCAACGGCACGGCCAACATCCGCAGCGCAGTGCGGCTCGGCATCTGGGACCGTTTCCAGGCGCACGGCATCGCCATGCCGTATCCGCAGCGCGAGGTACACCTGCATGCCGCTCCCGCTCGCGAGGTCCCCCTGAAGGCTCCAAGGCCGGCGGCCGATTAGGGCGCCGACGGGTCAATCGGCCAGCATGAAAATCCCCTGGAAACATCAACGTTTCCGAGGGCTTCCATGTGGCAGCGGGAACTGGATTTAGCGCAGACCGACATTTGGTCAAGATGAGCGTTTGATCGGAGATCGTACGGCGCGCCTGATAAAATTGAGTGGTGGGTTTGTCGAAGGCTTGGGGGGGGGCTGGATCACGGGTCTCGCCTGGCTGCGGGACGGCTCGGCCGCTCGCGCAAAAAAAGACTTCGGCTGATTTGGCGACTCTTCGAAATTCCCTCAAAACAATTCGACCGCTGAAAATAAAATTTTCTCCCCTTGTGGATAAGATTTGCAATTTCCATATAACATATTCTTGTCTTTTTTTCGGCGTTACCCTGGTCAGACCGCTCTTCCACGACGCGAGGCCTGGTTCAAAAAAAAGAACTTGAAACGGCTCGCGACGGGCCGGCTCGAATTTCTATCGATTATGGAGAGAAGAATGCCCAGCGGCACCGTGAAATGGTACAATTCGACCAAGGGCTATGGCTTCGTTCAGCCGACCGACGGCGGGAGCGACGTGTTCGTGCATGTCTCGGCGGTCGAGCGCGCCGGTCTCGGCTCCCTGCATGAAGGTCAGAAGCTGACGTACGAGCTCGAGCGTGGTCAGCAGGGCAAGACGTCGGCGGTCAATCTCGTCGCCGAATAGCCACCGGGCGAAAGACGGTGCCGCCATTCCGGCGCCACCGCGCCCATTGCTCAGGAGGCCGTGCGTGCCCAAGGAAGATCTGTTCGAGGCCGACGGTGCGGTCACCGAATTGCTGCCCAATATGATGTTTCGCGTCGTGCTCGATAATGGGCATGAAGTGCTTGCCCTCAGTTCCGGCCGGATACGGCGCAATCGCATCCGAATTCTGGCGGGCGACCGGGTGACCGTCGAAATGACCACCTATGACCTGAGCAAGGGCCGTATCAATTTCCGACACAAGGACGAGCGGGCACCGATGCATCCGTCGGGCCGCCCGCCCCAGAGAAGGCGTCGCTGACATGGCCTCGGTCAAGACCAAAGCTGCGGCCGCTATCGCCCCTCCGGTGGCTGCTGCACCCGCCGCACCCACCGCGAACGGCATGGTGGATCGGATTCCGGGCCTGACGGACGAGGCCCTCGCCACCTTGCGCCAGAATGCGCTAAGGCTCGAGGCAAACGGCACCGCCCAGCAGCGCGCCGCCGCGGCATCGATGCTGCCGGCGATCAATGCCGAATTCGACGCGCGCACCGCCGCGAAGCTGGACGAGCGGCGCACAGCAGCCGCAGCTTCGCGCAAGCAGATCCGCGCTAAGACGGCGGTGCCGGCGTGAGCTGTCCCCCAACGATCATCCCCGATCACCAGCGCGAGGCTTCCCCCGATGTCGCATAAATTTCGTGCCGGGCAGACCGTGCAGTTCACGCCCAGCCTGTTCGACCGCGCGGCCAAACGGGGCCAGTATCGCGTGGTCTGTGGTCTGCCGGCTGAGGGCAACGACAACCAATACCGCATCAAGAACGTGATCGATGGTCACGAGCGCGTCGTCCGCGAAAGCCAGCTCACCTAACCGCCCCCGCGCGGTCCCCGCCGTCTGGGACGTCCACGCGATCTCGTAAAGAAAAAAACCCCTTAAGCCCTTTGGACTTAAGGGGTTTTGCATTGGTAGCGGGAACTGGATTTGAACCAGCGACCTTGAGATTATGATTCCCCTTCCGTGGCAAGGAATCTGCGGGGCTGAACTGATTTTGCTGCATCGAGCCCAGATCTCTCACCGAGAATGCTCAGGCAACGCTTCCAACCTGCGCGGCACTTGGTGCGGCACGGCGCGCGTCCAGTCCGCGAGAGTCATTAGCCGGAATGCCGTTCGGATAGGCTGCGGTCAGGTCCTATTCGGCGGCGACTCGGTCCGTCGGACTGCCGTTCCGGCTGCAAGCCACCCCCTCCTCCACCAGGAACTCGAGCGCCGCCGCCGCGAGTGCTTCCTTTAGTTCGCCCGGAAGATCGACGGCCGCTCGCCACACCCCATCGACATCGCGGAAGCACGGCAAGTGGATTGACGTACCTCCACCGCGCGCGCGGCGAGCCTGAAGTCAAAAAATGCGGATGACCACACCCTCACAATCGAGTTCGGCATCAAGCAACGCGTAGACCGTCTTGCTCGTCAGAGGTCGAAGATTAAACAGCTGGAAACTAGCCTGTCCCAAGGGATCAGCCAAATTCAAGGGAACGACGGAGCAAATAATACAGGAACATCGGCAGCACGAGCAGTATTTTGTCCAGCCTGTGTAGCACTACGACGAACGCTGGCTGCCCAGCCTCGCCCGATCTCTCCTGAGGCAAGAATCTTCGATAGTGTACAGGCCCTACATAGGGGAACGGAAAGACCGGGCCGGAAGCGGAATGACGGCTTTTAGAATAACGGAACGGACATTCGTGCGTAGTTCAACAACGATCATGCGCCCCAACTGCCCACTCGGCCCTCGTGGATATGAAGCGGCTGGTGCCTTGCTAGCTTCGTTGCTCGCTCGATTCTAAGATTGCGATCACGTAGTCAGGGTCAGCACGCCCCCCATTCCGATCGAGGCAATGCGCCTCTGCGTCATCATCCTTCCGCTAATTGCGGAAGGATGATGCTCCGCCGATCCCGGACGACGTCCAGGCCGCCCGGAGCACGGTGCCAGTCTCGGATTCGGTGATGAAGAGGCTCCGCCCGCCTGGGCCGCCGAAGGTCAGGTTGGTCACGGTCCGGCCGCGACAAGACGCAATCCGCGCGACTGGCTCGCCCTGCGGGCCGAGCACAAACACAGCTCCCAGGGACGCATGAGCGACCAGCATGTTGCCGGCCTCGTCCGCGGCCATCCCGTCCGGGCCGCTCGTGCCGTGGAAGCTCGCAAAGCGTCCCACTTTCGACGTGCTGCCGTCGGCGAGCAACGGCAGCCGCCAGATCGAGTTGTCCCTGGTCATGGCAACGAACAGCACGTCCTCGTCGCGCGAAAGAACGAGTCCGTTCGGGCTGGGCGCGTTGGCGATGAGGCAGTCGAGCCGGCCGTCCGCGCACAGGCGGAAGACACGGCCGGTCGGGTCGTGGAGCCCGGTCTGGCCCTGGTCGGTGAAGTAGAGATCCCCGTTGCGCGCAAAGATCAGGTCGTTGACGCCTTTGAACCGCTCGCTGTTGCGCCGCGTCAGCACCGGCTCGATCCGTCCCGCCGCCGGATCGAGCGCCATGATCCCGTTCTTGTAGTCGGCAACGAACAGCCGGCCGTCCGGATGGAGAGCAAGCCCGTTCGGTTCGCCGTCATACTCGACCACCAGGCCCCAAGCCCCAGCCGGCGTGATGCGGAAGATGCGTCCGTGGGGGATGTCGACGACGAACAGATTGCCGGTCTGGTCGAAGCAGGGCCCCTCGAGGAAACAATCGACGGGCTGGCCGCGCTTGTTGGCGCGTGACCACTCCGTCACGATCCGCCTGCGCAGTGAGGCCGGCATCTCGGTATGCACTTGGCTGTCGACCATTGGCGGCGGGGCGTACCAGCTCATGGTGCATCCCCCAGATGGCGCTCGGCGGGGCCGGTGTAGCGATAGGGAAACTGTCGCGGCATGGGCCCCTTGTTGCGCTCATGCCGTGCGGTCTGTTCCCAGGCATGGGAGAGGATGCCGACGCTACGCGACAGGCAGAAGATGCCGCGCGCGAGCGGCGGCGGGAAGCCGAGCTCGGTATAGATCACCGCCGTGGCGCCATCGATATTCATCGGGATGCGCTTGCCCTTGCGCTGCTCGAGAACATCCTCGACCGACCGGGCAATCCGGGCGAACCTGCCGTCCACCGCACCGGCCGCGGCAGCTTCCTCGACCAGTGCCAGCAGCCGTCCGGCGCGCGGGTCGATCGGATGGAAGCGGTGGCCGAACCCAGGAATAAACTTGCCCGATGCAGCGATGAAATCATCGAGTGCCGCCGCCGTCGCTTCCGCCAAGCTCGCGCCAGCCTGCATGCGTCGATCGATGTCCAGGTACAGCTCTGAACTCTGTTCACCGGCGCCGCCATGCACGTCGTCGAGCGTGTTCACGGCGGAGGCGATCGCGCCGTTGAGCGGCAGGCCGCAGCTGACCGCCATGCGCGAGATCGCGATCGACGGCGCATGCGGACCATGGTCGACGGAGGCGACAAGAGCCGCGTCGAGAAGCCGGGCCTGATGCGGGCTCGGCCGCTCGCCGTTCAGCATCAGCCAGATCATCTCAGGAAAGCTGACGGCGCCGATCAGCTCCTGGATGGGATAGCCGCGCACCCGGATCGAGCCCGGGTGGATGTCGATGATACCGGTGCTCCAATAATCGCCGGCTTGGTCGAGGGTTGGGTTGCTCACAGCACGTCCTCCGCTCTCAGTCGCTCGATCTCCGCGGCATCGCAGCCAAGACGCTCAAGCCAGGCCTGAGTGTGCTCGGACAAGACGGGCGCCGGCGTTGTCGGTGCCGGGTTATGGTCGTGAAAGCGGAAGCCGCACCGCGTCACGCGCTGGGTTCCGTCCGCGGCGTGGAGTTCGCACACGAAGCCGCGCGCGCTGATGTGCTCGTGCTTCAGAATCTCCGGCACGGTCAGGACCTGGCCCGTGGGCACGCCGGCCGCGATCAGCAAGGGCTCCCATTCGGCCGCACTGCGGCCCTGAAGTGCTGGTTCCAGCTCGGCGGTGAGCGCCGCGCGGTTCGCCTTGCGGCTGTGCCGATCCTTGAAGCGGCCGTCGGTCTTGAGGTCCGCACGCCCGATCACGTCGCAGAGCGCGGCATACTGCTTGTCCTCGTTCGCGGAGATGTTGATCAGCCCCTTGCCGGTTCGGAACGTGCCCGACGGGGCCGCGGTGAAATTGGAATTGCCCATCGGCGTCGGCTCGACCTGGGCATTCAAATAGTTCGAGACGACCCACCCCATGGTCGCGAGCGTCGATTCCAGCATCGAGACGTCGATGAAGCGCCCCGTTCCGGTCTGCCGGGCGCCGACCAGCGCCGCGGCGACGGCAAAGGCCGCCGTCAGGCCGCCGACCGTGTCGGCGACGGGATACCCCACCCGGAGCGGCGCCGATTGAGCGTCGCCGGTGATGCTCATGACGCCCGAGGTGCCCTGGACGATCTGATCGTAGGCTTGGCGCTGGGCAAAGGGGCCGGTCTTGCCGAAGCCGGAAATCGCGCAATAGACCAGCGCCGGCTGGATCTCGCGGAGAGCATCGTAGCCGAGGCCGAGCCGATCCATGACGCCGGGCCGGAAATTTTCGACCAGCACATGGGCTTCCAGCACGAAGCGCTTCAGCAGAGCCTTGCCGTCGGGGTGCTTGAGATCGATCGTGACCGACTGCTTGCCGCCGTTCACGGCGACGAAGGAGGCACCCATGTTGCGCTTGGCGGCCTCCGGATCGGCGCCGAGGCGTCGGGCGAGATCGCCGCGGCCGGGCTGCTCGATCTTGATCACCTCGGCACCCATCAGCGCCAGCTGATAGGTGCAGAAGGGTCCGGCCAGCACGTTGGTGAGGTCGAGGACGCGAACGCCGTCCAACGGTAGCGACATTTCAGGCTCTCCCCGATGCGGCCGCTTGCGCGCGGGCGGCCTCGAGCGCCGCCATGAACGCGGCCGCATTGCCGCCCAGCTTGTTGGTGATGAGTGCCGCCGCCTCGAGCAGTGCCGGCAGGTGACGGGTGACGAAGGCGGCATCGATGCGCACGCTCGGGCCCGCGATGGTGAGGGCGCCCGCCAGCGCCTGCCGGGGGCCGAAAATCGGCGCCGCCATGCCCGACGTGTCGGGAACCCGCTCGCCGAAGGAGGCGTGATGGAAGCGCTCCCTGATCTGCTCGAACGGCTCGCCCGAGCTGCCGGAGAAGGCGGCGAGCACGCGACCGCCGGAGCCCGCCGACAGCGGCAGCGTATCGCCCTCGCTGACGTGGTAGCGAATGGCATGGCGCGACTCGACCCGATGCAGCACGACGCGGGCACCGCCTTCGCGCACATGGAGGACGACGCTCTCGCCCGTCTCTTCCATCAGGTCCCGCATGACCGGCAGCACGACGTCGGCCATATGGTGCGTCCTTTGGTACAGCGTGCCGAGACGGAGCGCCTCAGGCCCGATCCGGTATTGCCCGTCGTCGAGCCGCAGCAGCAGGCGGGCGCGGATCAGCGACTGGGAGAGCCGGAGGATCGTGCTCTTGTAGATGCCCGTTCGGGCGGCGAGCTCCGCAAGCGTGAGCGCGCCGTCGTCCAAGCGGAAGGCGCCGAGGATCGACAGGGCCCGGTCGACCGCGGCAACCCCGCCTGATTCCGCGCCGGCTTCGGTCGCATGTTCGGGCATCGCGGTCTCCACATTGGTCTCTAGGGCTTGGGCGTCAGGGTGCCCAAGTCGGTGCGCATCGTCCATGGCCGCCGCCCTCAATGCGTGATCGCTTCGAGCTGGAAGCCCCGGGTCCGCGGGCCGAACACCCCGATCGCGGTCACGACGACGACCATGGAGCCGACGATGAGCGTGAAGGCTCCCGATGCCCCGAAGTTGCGGAGCGCGAACGCGATCGTGAAGCCCGACAGCATCGCGCTCAGCCGGCTCATGGAATAGACGAAGCCGATCGCCCGGGCCCGCACACGGGTCGGAAACAGCTCCGGCTGATAGGCATGGAAGCCGAACGACATGATGCAGAGGCAGAGCGTGATGCAGGCGCCGAGCGCGATCAGGGCGCGGGCATCGTCGACCTGCGAGAAGGCGACGCCGAAGACGGCGATGCCGCCGGCCCCGAAGACGATGGCCCACTTGCGCTCCACCCGGTCGGCGAAGGGCAGCGCCAGGAGCGGCCCGATCGGGTTGGCGATGGCGATGACGAAGGAATAGAGCAGGCTGTGGGTGACGGTGATGCCGCGGGCGACCAGCAGTGTCGGGACCCAGCTCGCGAAACCGTAATAGCCAATCGTCTGGAAGAAGTTGAACACCATCAGCATGATGGTCCGGCCGCGATATTCGGGTGAGAAGATCTCGGCGAACCTGCCGCGCTCGACGGTAGCGGGCTCGATCGCCGGACCGGGTTCCGGCAGCGGTGCCCCAAATTCCGCGGCGACGCGGGCCTCGATCTTGCTGACGATGCGGTCGGCCTCGGCCAAGCGGCCATGCTGGGCAAGCCACCGCGGGCTTTCCGGCACGCCCAGGCGGATGAACCAGACGAACACCGCCCCGACCGCGCCGATCAGCACGACCCAGCGCCAGCCGTCGAGCCCGAGCGGGGCTTCCGGCACCAGCAGATAGGCCAGCAGGGCCACGAACGGTACCACGCTGTACATGACCATCTGGTTGAAGGCGAAGGCGCGGCCGCGCATGTGGCCGGGCACGAGCTCCGCGACATACGAATCGATCGTGACGAACTCGACGCCGATGCCGACGCCGGCCAGGAGACGCCAGAGATTGAGGCCGGCGGCACTGGTCTGGAACGCCATCACGACGGTGCAGGCCGTGTAGCACAGCAGAGAGACGGTGAAGACGGTGCGCCGGCCGAACCGGTCGGCGGCGAAGCCGAACACGCAGGTGCCGATGAACAGGCCGGCGAAGGTGGCGGCGATGAAGGCCGCGAGGCCGGAGAAGCCGAAGAACGCCTCGGTCGTCTCGGCCAGGATGCCGCTCTTGACCAGGCCCGGTCCGACATAGGCGGTGAAGAACAGGTCGTAGAACTCGAACCAGCCGCCGAGCGACAGCAGGAGGACCAGGGTCCAGATCCGGCGCGTCCCCGGCAAGCGATCGAGCCGGGCATTGATCATACCCGCTGTCAGCGTAGGGGTCGGCGACGGCGCGGCATGTACTTTTGCATCCATGGCGTTTCTCCCTTGGGCAAGGGTGGAAAGCCACCCTTCAGATCGTTCTGCTAGACAGAACGATGTTCTATTATTGATTCGAGCGATACGGCCGACACGCCATGTGGGTCAAGGGATTTCTTCGCGGCGGACGATCGCCAGATATGCCGACGGAGTCGAAGGAAGAGCTTAAGTCGCTGCCGTGACTAGACTTTTCCTCTCGGAGCGGGAGTAAGAGACCGCGCGCCCGCCTTGTCGCGCGCACCTGGGCCAAACACCCGGGCCAAATTCGCAACGGCCTGCGCGAAAGTCCGCTTTCAAACGAAGGATTTTTCCACGGGACTGACCGCTCTGCCACCCGGCCGCTCTTCGGCTTGGGCGGGCCGACAGCGGGCTGGCTTCTGTGGATGGCTCCCGCGTTGCAAGTGCGATGTGATGATCTGGCGTGTGGTCGGGTGCAGTCTTCTGTCCGGCCTGTTGATGCAGTCGGTAGGGACTGCTGGCCCTGATGGAGTCCGCGAAC